>JBFMHB010000031.1 GCA_040752915.1 Acidobacteriota bacterium | reverse complement strand
GAACCCTTGACAGGCCGTCGGTCTCCAAAGTACTATTCGTATCTTACGCCTCGCGCCGAAGTGGCGGAATTGGCAGACGCGCTGGGTTCAGGGTCCAGTGGCCTCACGGTCGTGGGGGTTCGAGTCCCCCCTTCGGCACCAAACGATTCCACAGGCGGGCGCCCCGAGCGCCCGCTTTCGTTTTTCAGGCGACCTTCCCGAGGGGGGACGAGAAGGGCGGGGGCTTCCGTGGTTTTCAAGGCGAGGCGCCAACTGCTTGGCGCCGAACCGTAGAAAACAAGGAAGGGGACCCGCCCCGGGAATCCTAGGCGGCCTTGAAACGCAGGGGCCTCTGGCCCCGAGGCTTCCAGGCCGCCTCGATTCGAGTCCCCCCTTCGGCACCAAACGATTCCACAGGCGGGCGCCCCCGAGCGCCCGCTTTCGTTTTTTTTTGACCGTTCCCGCACCGGTCTAGTGTTGCTATTTCGCAACAATTTGCTAACCTGAACGCAATCGATCCGTTCGAGGATGGGAGTTCACGGGGAGCCGTTCATGAGAAGAAGCCGGGCAGCCTGGTCCGTGGCGGTCTTGGTGGGTGCAGTCCTTCTTTCCGCCTGGGCCTCCGGCACCTTCAGCGGGGCCGGAGCGACCTTCCCGTACCCCCTGTACGCCCGCTGGGCCCATGCGTACCGCGCGCTCACCGGCTCGGCCTTCAACTACCAATCCATCGGCTCGGGCGGGGGCATCCTGCAAGTCCAGCGGGGAACCGTCGACTACGGCGCCTCCGAATATCCGCTCACTCCCCAGGACCTCAACCGGTTCGGCCTGATCCAGTTCCCCATGGTCGTGGGCGTCGTCGTGCCGGTCGTGAACCTCCCGGGCACGGACCCGAGCCCCCTGCGGCTCACCCCCGAACTGCTCGCCGATCTTTTCCTCGGCCGAGTGGTTCGCTGGAACGACCCCCGGATTCTGGCCCTCAACCCGGGAAGGGACCTTCCCGGTCTGGCCGTGGGAATCGTGGGCCGGGCCGATGGATCCGGTACGACCTGGCTCTTTACGCGATACCTTTCCAGGATTCACCCTGGATTCGCTTCCCGCGTCGGGGTGGGGCCCTCGGTCAAGTGGCCGTCCGGCATCGCCGCCAAGGGGAACGAAGGCGTGGCCTCGTACGTCCGGGAGGTCCCCGGCGCCCTGGGGTACGTCGAATACGCCTACGCGGTGCAGAGCGGACTGCGTGTCGTCGCCCTCGAAACCCCCGGAGGCACCTTCGCCGAACCCAATCGGGCTTCGATCCGCACGGCCCTCGATCGCGAAGACTGGGCCTTGGGGCCCGGTTTGGAACTGGACCTCATGGACAGCCCGGAGCCCGGGGGATGGCCCATCCTGGGGGCCTCCTACATCCTGTTGCCGCGAGAGCACAAGAACCCCTCCAAGGGACGCGCGCTCCTGGATTATTTCGACTGGTGCCTCCGAGAGGGGGCCAAGGCGGCCGAGGAGCTCCATTATTTTCCCCTGCCGCCTGTCGTGGTGAATCGGGTGGAAACCCACTGGAAGGAAAACGTCCGCTCCGGCGGGCGGGCGGTCTGGCCCTAGGCGCCATCGGGAGCGGCAGGATGTCGACCGGCTCGATCCACACACCCTCCCCCTCGGCGAGGGGGAATCCGCCAGGCGCCAGCCCGAAGCGCAGAAGTGCCGCGGACGCCCTTTTCCGAGGGACGAGCACCGCCTTCGCGGTCCTCGTGCTGGTCATCCTCGGCGCCATCCTCGTGGTCCTACTGTTCCAGTCCTCCGAAGCGTTTCTTCGATTCGGCCCTTCCTTTCTGTGGTCCCGCGACTGGGATCCGGTCCGGGACCTGTATGGAGCGCTTCCCTCGGCGTACGGCACCGTGGTTTCATCGCTCATCGCCATCCTCATCGCGGGCCCGGTAGGCATCGGCGTGGCGGTGTTCCTCACGGAAATGGCCCCCCCGTGGCTCTCGAGACCCGTGGGGCTTGGGATTGAACTTCTCGCGGCCATCCCCAGCATCATCTACGGCATGTGGGGCCTTTTCGTGCTCGCCCCCTGGCTGAACCGAGTGCTCTATGCGCACCTCCAGGAGCACTTCGGTTTCATGCCCCTTTTCAAGGGTCCTTCGCTCGGCATCAGCATGCTCACCGGAGGCCTGATTCTGGCGGTGATGATCCTGCCCTTCATCGCTTCCGTGACGCGCGACGTCTTCCGCCTGATCCCTCCCATGCTCAAAGAATCGGCCTACGGCCTGGGATCCACGACGTGGGAAGTCATCCGCAACGTGGTGATCCCCTATGGGAGGTCGGGAATCGTCGGAGCCATCTTTCTCGGACTCGGGCGCGCTCTCGGCGAGACCATGGCTGTGACCTTCGTGATCGGCAACTCCCACGTCATCTCCGCCTCCCTCCTCAGCCCCTCCAACACCATCTCCTCGACGCTCGCCAACGAGTTCGCCGAGGCCACCACCCCCCTCCACGTGTCCAGCCTCGTGGCCCTGGGCCTCATCCTGTTCCTGATCACCACGCTCATCCTTTCCCTCGCCAAGTTCCTCCTGTGGAGGATGGAGAAGGCCCTGCCGGGAGGGTCCAAGCGATGATCCCGCGTGGATTCAAGTACGTCCGGCGCAAGGTGGCCAACTGGGGGATGCTGGCCCTTTCCGGGACGTCGGCCGTCTTCGGTCTTTTCTTCCTCTTCTGGATTCTGGGGGTCGTCCTGGCGAAGGGCGGAAGCGCCCTGAACCTGGACTTCTTCTTGAAGCTCCCGGCCCCGCCGGGAGTGGAGGGAGGCGGCATGGCCAACGGGATCGTGGGCACCCTGCTGCTCACCGTCCTGGCCACCGCCATCGGGGTTCCGTGCGGCCTCTTCGCGGGCACTTACCTCGCGGAGTACGGACGGAACGGCGCACTGGCCAACACCGTGCGGTTCATCAGCGACGTCCTCACGAGCGCTCCATCCATCGTGATCGGCGTGTTCGTTTACGCCGTCCTCGTCCGCCCGCTGAGGAGCTTCTCCGGACTCGCGGGCGGCGTGGCGCTCGCCTTCATCATGATTCCCGTCGTCACCCGAACCACGGAGGAGATGCTCCAGCTCGTGCCCAACGCCCTGCGGGAGGCGGCCCTCGCCCTGGGCGCCCCGTACTGGAAGGTCGTCGTGAACGTATGCTACCGGAGAGTCCTCGGCGGCATGACCACGGGGATCCTTCTGGCCATCGCGAGGGTGAGCGGCGAGACCGCCCCCCTTCTGTTCACGGCGCTGAACAATCCTTACTGGAGTTTCAACCCCTTGCACCCGACGGGCACGCTGAACGTGACCCTCTTCAACTACGCCATGTCGCCGTACAACGACTGGCGCGCCCAGGCCTGGGGGGCGGCTTTCCTCATCACCGTGTTCGTGCTGATGGTCACGATCCTCGCGCGATTCGTGGTGTCCCGAACCCAGACCGGGAGGACCCTGTCATGAACGAGATCCTGGTTGCCCAGAGCGTCCAAGCCACCGCACCGGTTCCCGGGGAGGCCGTCCAGCGGGAGCATGACGTCCGAATCGACGTGCGGCGCTTGAATTTCTACTACGGGACTCAACAGGCCCTGCGGAACATCAACCTCCCCATTCACTCCCAGGAAGTCACGGCTTTCATCGGCCCCTCCGGATGCGGGAAATCCACCCTCATCCGTTGTTTCAACCGGATGTTCGATCTGTACCGGGGACAGCGCGCCGAGGGCGAAATCCTCCTGGACGGAAGGAACATCCTGGACCGGGACGTGGACGTGACCTCCCTGCGCGCCAGGGTGGGGATGGTCTTCCAGAAGCCGACGCCCTTTCCCATGTCCATCTTCGACAACGTGGCCTTCGGAATCCGTCTCTACGAAAACCTTCCCAAGTCGGAGCTGAGGGAAAGGGTGGAGGTGGCGCTCCGCCGGGCCGCCCTTTGGGAAGAGGTCAAAGACATCCTCGGCCACTCGGGGATGAGCCTCTCGGGGGGCCAGCAGCAACGGTTGTGCATCGCCCGGGCCATCGCCGTGGAGCCGGAGGTCTTGCTCATGGACGAGCCCGCCTCCGCGCTGGATCCCATCGCCACGGCCAAGATCGAGGAACTCATCGACCAGCTCAAGGGACGGTACACCATCGTCATCGTCACGCACAATATGCAGCAGGCCGCGCGCGTGTCGGCCTTCACCGCCTTCCTCTACCTCGGGGAACTCGTGGAGTTCGGCGAGACCGAAAGGATCTTCACCAACCCCGAGCAGGGAAGGACACGGGACTACCTCACGGGCCGCTTCGGTTGAGCCGAACGGGACCGTTGCGTCCAGGGCCGGCCTGATCCGGCAGGAGATATCGCATGGGGCGCGGAAGAGACGAGATTCAGCAGCTCTTGGAGAGCATCGCCGCCATGGCCGACGACGCGGGCAACCTTCTGCGGACGGCCTCGGAGGCGTTCCTTCGCTGCGACATGGAGGCCCTTCCGAAGATCCGGTCGGCGGAGCGGGCGTTGAACCGAATGGAGAACGCCAACGACGCCCGGTGCCTTCGGATCCTCGCGCTGTACCAGCCCGAGGCGGACGACCTGAGGAGCGTCCTCATGGCCCTCAAGATCAACAACGACCTCGAGCGCATCGGGGACCACGCCCTCAACGTGGCGGAGCGCGCCGAGCAGGTGGGGACTTTCCCCTCCGCCTCCTCCGCGGACATGTTTCGAAGGATGAGCGACGTCTGCCTGGCCATGCTCAGCGACGCCATCACCGCCTTCGTGGCCCGCGATACGGCCCTGGCCAAGACCGTCATCCGGCGCGACGACGAGGTGGACGAACTGCTTCAGAAAGCCATCTCCGACGTGCTCTCCGAGCGCTGGTCCGAGAGGGCTCAGCGTCAGACGGCCATCGCGCTGGTCTTCGCGGCCAAGGAGTTCGAACGGATCGCCGACCTCTGCACCAACGTGGCCGAAGACGTGGTCTTCATGGCGGAAGGGACCTCCCTCAAGCACCTCGGGAAGGTCTGACCCCAGGGGGCCTCTTGGATCCCGCCTCCAATCAGAGCCCCGCGAGGGCCTCCTCGAGGTCCCGGAGAAGGTCCTCCTTCGCCTCGCAGCCCACGGACAGGCGGACCAGCCCGTCCGTGATTCCCGCATCCAGGCGCTCCTGGCGGGACATGGCCGCGTGCGTCATGGAGGCGGGGTGCTGAATGAGGGTCTCCACCCCCCCGAGGGAGACCGCCAGCGTGGCCAGACGGACCCGCTCGAGCAGCTTCCGGCCCGCCTCCACCCCGCCGCGCAGTTCGAAGGAGATGAGCGAGCCGGGGCCCTCCGCCTGGCGCGCCATGACTCCCGCTCCGGCGAATCCGGGGAGACCCGGATACCGAACCGAGGCGACGGCGGGATGCGCCTGGAGCATGGCCGCCACGGCCCGGGCGCTCTCCTGCGCCGCCCGAACGCGGAGGGCGAGGGTCTTGACCCCCCTCAGGACCAGCCAGGCCTGGTGGGGGTCCATGGTCCCGCCCAGGTAGTGGAGGACCGATCGGACCCTCTTCCAAAGGGCCTCGTCACGGAAGACCAGGATGCCCCCCACGACGTCCGAATGGCCGTTCAGGAACTTCGTCACCGAGTGAAGAACGACGTCCGCTCCGTGGCGGAAGGGCTTCTGCAGGACCGGGCTCATGAATGTGTTGTCCACCACGAGGAGGGCGCCTGCGCCGTGGGCAATCTCGGCCGCCAGCGCGATGTCGGTGACGGCGAGGGTGGGGTTGGCGGGAGTCTCCAGGAACACCAGGCGAGTGGAGCCCTTCACGGCCCTCCGGAGGGCGCCGTCGTCGCTCGTGTCCACGAAGGTCGCGGCGACCCCGAAGCGGCTGAAGTCGCGGGAGAGGACGACTCGCGAGGGCCCGTACACGGAATCCCCGCAGACCACGTGGTCTCCCTTCGAGAGCAGGGCGAAGAAGATCGTGGAGACCGCCGCCATCCCCGAGGAAGTGGCGAGCGCGAAACCGCCTTCCTCCAGCGCCGCCACGTTGTCCTCGAGCATTCGGACCGTCGGGTTCCCCATCCGGGTGTAAATGTAGCCGGGGTCCTTCCCCGCGAAGCGCGAGGCCCCCTGGTCGGCGCTCGTGAAGGCGAAGGTCGAGGTCTGGAAAATGGGGGGGGCGACGGCGCCGTAGGCGGGATCTGGATCCTGACCCGCGTGGATGCAGAGCGTGTCGGTTGCGAGGTCTTTCCGTCCGGACGTGGTCATGGGTTCTCCTTCGGGGCGGGAGCGCGGCGCCTCCCGCGGAGGCGGCATTGTACAACGAATCGGGCTGGAACCGGACACGGGGAAGGCGCTTTCAGGCGGGTTCGAGCCCTTTGAGGCGTGAGGCCGCCGCACCCATGCACAAGACGACCAGGGCAAAGCTCACGGCGCCCACCTGCAGGGCGGCCCCGGCGAAGTCCGCCTCGGGACCCCGGCCCACCAGGTGGGCGTAGTAGCGGTAGACGGGCCGCGCGGAGAGGACGAGGACGAGGCCCACGTAGAGAAGGGAGAGGAACATGTAGGTGAGCCCCCAGGCGCTCATGACGGCCTTGGCCGGGTTGCGCGCGTCGAAGACCGGCGCGACGCATCCCAGGCACAGCGCCAGGGCGGCCAGGGCCAGCGAGGAGGCCATGGCGAGGAACAGCGTGTAGTGCAGGGCCTCCCCCCGCACGCCCAGAAAACGGTTGGATCCGTACAGGGCGCAGGACGCCAGCATGGAAAGAGGCACGGCGGTGAAAAGGTACTTGGCCCACAGGTAGGAGCCCACGCCCAGGGGGAGAGCTCGGGAGGCAAAATAGGCCTTCCCCTCGGAGGAAACGGCCGTGAACGCGAATCGGCCCGCCACCGAGGCCACGATGAGCCCCAGGGTGGCCAGGTTCCAGTAGGAGACGGCCACCTTGAGGACCGCCACTTCCTGTGGAAGCAGGCGCACGTTGAACAGGTAGATGACCACCAGGGCCGCCAAGATGATGAGCTGCCCCCACTGGGTGGGATCTCTGAAAAAAAGAAGGAGGTCCCTGCGCAGAACGGCCCGACTGGCTCGGCCGGCGGGGGCGAGCGACACGGCCGTCCCGACGAGGGCGCGTGCCACACGGGACGGGGGCGTTCCGGGTCGCAGACCTCCCTGTTCTTGGGCTCTTCCGTACCCCCTCGCGTGGAGGAGGCGGAGAAGAACGGCGAGAAAGACCAGGCTCGCCGACGCGAGGCTCGCCAGCCGCACAAGGCCCGGCAGGGCCCTGTCCCAACGGCCCTCGGCGCCGTGAACGATGAGGGAGGCCAGCCACGTGGAGGGAAGGAGGCGCTCGCTGGGCATGGCAATGGACCCCAGAACGTCCGCGACCTGGAGGCTCGTGGCCGGATTCAGCAAGGCCTCGGGGCGCGCCAGCCGGAAGAGGACGACCAGGAGGCACAGCATCACCACGGTCAGAACCGTGAGCACTTGGTGGAGCCTTCGGGCGGGAAAGAACCGGGCCATGAGGACCGTGAAGGAAATCCCCCAGGCCAGGGGCGTAGCGAGGTACAGGAGGAGGCCGAGCAGGTCCAGCGCCAGGACCGACGGATTTCGGCTCTGAAGGCTCCAGTAGGCCGCCGCGACGGGAACGAGGAGGAGGGCCACCATGTAGGACGCGCTCGCCCCCGCCTCCAGCGCACGGTACCCGCGGAGTCCCCCTCGTCCCGCCGGAAGGGGAAGGAGAAGCGAAAGGTCCTCGTCCAGGTACAGGAAGGACAGGGCGCTCACGGAGGCCGAAAAGAGAAGGAGGGTGAACGTCGTCAGGAGGACCAGCCCCATCAGCTTGGCCGCCAGGGCGGTGAGCAGGGCCGCGGGGACTTCCTCCGTGGCCAGGAGGTTCTCGAAGATTCGCCGGAAGAAAAGGAAGTCGGCCGCCAGGAAGCCCGCCCCCAGGACGAGGAATCCCGCCCCGAAGAGCGCCGTCACCGGCCGGAGCGGCCAGAACCGGTGAAGGGCCATGGCGATCCGGCATCGCAGAAGAAGGAGCGGCCCTCTCATGGCCTCTCTCCGAAATCGCCCAGGAGCGGGACAAAGACGCACCGGTCCTTCCACTCGAAGTCCAAGGCGCCCGACGGCGTCCGCGTAATCCTGAGGAGGGTCTGCCCCGAGGCGTCGCGAACGGGCGCCAGGAAGATCCCCCCCGGCGCCACCTGGTCAAGGAGCGGCGGGGGCGCGGCCGGGCAGCAGGCCGAAACCAGGATGCGGTCGAAGGGAGCCTCCTCCCGCCACCCGTGCCCTCCATCTCCGATCCGGAGCGGGATCCCCGGAAAGCCGGCGGCCCGGCAGTTGGCCTCGATGCGGCGCGCCAGCTCCGGGTGCCATTCGATCCCGAAGGGCCGCGCGCCCATGGCGGCGAGGAGGGCCAGAACGTATCCCGATCCCGATCCCACCTCCAGAACCCTCATGCCCCGGCGGATCAGGAGATGCTCCAGCATGAGGGCCACCATGAACGGCTGACTCACGGTCTGACCCAGGCCGATGGACACGGGATGGTCCCCGTACGTCGCGCCTTCGGCCTCGGGCGGGATGAAGTGGCGCCGGTCCACCCGCAGGAAGGCGCCCAGCACCCGTCTGGACCGGACCCCCCTCCCCGCGAGGTGCCTTCTCACCATTTCCCGATTGGACAGCGAACCGCTCATGGCACGGCCTCCCCACCCTTGCGCCTGCGCGTCAGGAGCGCGAAGAGGCACCCCACGGCCGTGGCCAGAAGCGCGTCCGCGCCCAGGGCCCACCCCGGCCCGAGGGCGTCCCAGAGCCCGCCGGTGAGGAGGGAAGCCGGCAGAAGGGCCAGACCTCGGACGGCGTGGTAAAGGCCCATTCCCGACCCCATGAGCGATCCAGGAATCAGCTCGCTCAGGTAGGCCTTCTTCACGCCCTCCTCCACGGCCTGGAAGGGGCCGTAAAGGACGAAGAGGAGGAGGACCGACGCGGGGGAGCCGGCCAGGGCGAAGCCCGCGTAGACGGCCCCGTAGTAAAAAAACGAGAGGAGCACGACACGCCTGCGGCCCCAGCCATCGGCCCAGACTCCCACGGGCCCCGAGATGGCGGCGTAGAACAGGTTGAACAAGGTGTAGACGCCCGTGACCCCGGCCACCGAGAAGCCCGCTTCCCGCGCCTTCAAGAGGAGAAACGTATCGGAGGAGTTGGCCAGCGTGAACAGGGCCGTCACCACGAGGAAATCCCGGTAAGCCCCCCCAAGGCGGACCGCCTCCCCCAGGGACGGACCGCGGCCCCGCGGAGGCGAATCGGGCACCTTGTCCCTCAGGAGCGGGATCAGGACCAGGGCCAGGACTCCGGGCAGGAGGCTCAGCCAGAAGATTCCCCGGATTCCGATGGTCGTGGAGGAAAGCAGGAGAGCCGCGATGGCGGGGCCCACGGCGGCGCCAGCCGTGTCCAGGGCCCGGTGGACCCCAAAGGCTCTCCCTCTTAGTTCCGGCGCTGTGCTGTCGGCGATGACGGCATCCCGTGGTGCCGTGCGGATCCCCTTTCCCGTCCGGTCCACCAGGCGCGCCCCGAAAACGGATCCCCACCCGCCCGCCGAGGCCAGCACGGGCCGGGAAGCGAGGGAAAGGCCGTAGCCCAGAAGCATGGGGACCTTTCTCGTGCGGAAGCGGTCCGAAAGCACACCCGAGAAGACCTTCAGGAGGCTCGCGAGGGCTTCCGCCACGCCCTCCACCACTCCCAGGGAGGTCCGAGAGGCCTTGAGAACGCCCGTCAGAAAGAGAGGCAGGAGGGGGTAGATCATCTCCGAGGAGATGTCGTTGAACAGGCTGACCAGGCCCACGATCCAGACGTTCCGGGGGAGGCGCCTCGGCTCCATGGCGGACATTGTCGCGCCTCGGCTCCGGGGGGCGCAAGGCGGTTCTCTCCGCCAGGGATTCAGAAGGAGGGACGCCGTTTCGTGCTACGCTTTCCGGGGAGGTGGGAAATGGCTCTCCTGGACGACATCCGCAAGCGCGCCGCCGCCGACCTCAAGCGAATCGCCCTGCCCGAGGCCGAAGACCCCAGGACCCTGGAGGCCGTCCGTCTGATCCTTTCGGCCCGCACGGCCCTTCCGGTCCTCGTGGGGGACCGGAGGCGCCTCGAAAAGCGGCTGGCGGACCAAGGGCTCTCCGACGCCGTCGTGGAGGTCCTGGACCCCTCCGAACCCCGGTTCGAGCGGGAGGCGGCGAGGACCTATCTCGAGCGCAACCGCGGCCGAGGAGCCACGGAGGACGAGGCGCGGACCCTCGCCCGAAACCCGCTCTACGCCGCGTGCCTCCTGGTGGCCCAGGGGCGGGCCGACGGGGTCGTCTCGGGCGCCACGCACACGACCGCCGATTCGGTCCGGGCGTACCTGCGCTGCTTCGGACCGGCGGCCGGCATTCGGACCGTCTCCTCCTTCTTCCTCATGGTCACTCCCAGGCGCGAGTTCGGCGAGGACGGCGTGTTCGTCTACTCCGACGCGGGGCTCGTTCCCTATCCGACCTCGGAACAGCTCGCGGAAATCGCCCTGTGCGCCGCCGAGTCCTTTCGCCTTCTCGTGAACCGGGAACCGAAGGTGGCCTTCCTCTCCTTTTCCACCAAGGGTTCGGCCCGGCACGAGAGCGTGGACAAGGTGGTGCGGGCCCTCGAGACCTTTCGGGCCCGAGCGCCGCACGTCAAGGCGGACGGAGAACTCCAGGCGGACGCCGCTCTCGTCCCCAGAGTGGGGGCCTCCAAGTCGCCCGGGAGCGCCGTGGCGGGCCAGGCCAACGTCCTCATTTTCCCCAACCTCGACGCCGGGAACATCGCCTACAAACTGACCGAGCGGCTCGCCGGCGCCGTCGCGCTCGGCCCCATCCTCCAGGGGCTCTCGGCCGCGGCCAACGACCTCAGCCGGGGGTGCTCGGCCCAGGACATCGCGGACGTGGCCGCCGTCACCGGGGTCCAGGCTCAGGCCTTGGGTCCCCGGTGAGGATGCAGGAAACAGGGTATTGCGAATGGGGGAGCCGCCTCTGGAAACGCCTTCCGACCCCGAATCCGGGACGGCCGTACTCATCCCGGCGCGGGACTGCGGAGACACCATCGGGGAACTCGTCCGAAGCCTCGTCGACGTCGGGCTGACGGTGACCGTAGTGGACGACGGGTCCTCCGACCACACGGGCAGGGAGGCCGCCGCAGCGGGAGCCCGGGTCCTTTCGCGCCCCTCCCCCGCCGGAAAGGGGGCGGCCCTTCGCGAGGGGCTCGCCCACCTGCTTCAAGACCCGGGGCTGGAGTGGATCCTCCTCATGGACGGCGACGGGCAGCACCTTCCCGCCGAGGCCGGTCGCCTCCTGCGGGCGAGGGCTCCCGGAATCGACCTCATCCTTGGGAACCGGATGGGGCAGTCCGAACGCTTTCCCCCGTTGAGGCTTTGGGCGAACCGCCTCGGAACGGCGCTCGTGGCCCTCCTGACCGGGGAACCGATCCTCGACTCCCAGTGCGGCTTCCGGGCCCTGAGATCGGACCTGGCGCGCTCCATTCGGATCGAATCCGACGGCTTCGGCGTGGACGCCGAAATCCTTCTCAAGGCGCTCGGCGCGAAGGCGCGATGGACCCACGTGCCGGTGAGCGCGGTGTATCAGGGCGGGGGGAGCCACTTCCGGGCCTTGGCCGACACCCTTGTGGTCCTCAGGGCGATTCTGCGCCATGGCTGACCGTGCCCCCTCGATCCCTTGGGGGGGCGGCCCCCTGAATCGGGGATGGCTTCTCGCCCTGGGCGAAGCCCTCGCCCCCGCCGTTCCCCGCCAGGTGGCGCGCGCCCTGGCCGAGGCCATCGCAGAAGCCTACGCCCTGCACGGGCCCGAGGTGCGGAGGTCCCTCGCGTCCAATCTCCGGGGCGCCTTCCCCGACCTCCCTCCGGGAGGCCCGGAGGAGCTGGCCATCCGGACGCTTCGCGCGTACGCCCGCGGCGTGGCGGACTATCTCCGGGCGCCCGTCGATCCTCCCCGCGTCGTTCCCCGGTCGCCCGCAGCCACCGAGCGGATGGCCCGGCAGGGCGGCAAGGTCCTCGTAACCGCCCACCTGGGCAACTGGGAGGTCGGCGGCGCCTTCCTGGCCGCGTCCGTGGGACCGCATTGGATTCTGGGCTTTCCGGAGCGGGACCCGGACCTGGAGCGCTTCCGGAGCCGGAGACGGGAGCGGCAAGGCCACCATTATCTCCCGGCGGACGCCGTGCTTCGGTCCCTTCCCGCCCTTCGATCTTCCCTGGAGCGCGGAGAGAGCGCGGTCATCCTCGCCGATCGGGCGGTGGGGCGAGACCGCGCGCCGGTCGTTTTTCGAGGGCGCCCCGCCCACTTCCTCCGAAGCCCGGCCCTTCTGGCGGCCCTGGCCGGCGTCCCTCTGGTCCCCACGGCGGTCATGGCGGAACAGGACGGGACCTATTCGGCCTGGGTGGGCGAACCCGCCCGGTGCGGGGGCGATGACGGGTCGGTCCGGGCCGCGCTCCAGGGGGCGGCGGATTTCTTCGGGGCCGTACTGGAACGGTATCCGGACCAGTGGTACAATTTTTATCCCTATTGGCAGGAGGGTCCATGACGAACCTGGAGGTCACCTCGGAGACGCAGGACGGCGTCGTGATCGTCCGCCTCAAGGGCTTCCTGGATGCCCACAACCACGGGCTCTTTCGGGAATGCGTGGCGGACCACGTGGCCCGCGGCGCCAAGAGGCTCGTAGTGGATTTCTCGGAGCTCGTGTACATCGGCTCCTCCGGCATCGAAGTCGTCCTCTCCCACATCCAGCCCCTCAGGGACCGCGGGGGCGACATGATCCTGTGCGGCATGTCCCCCAAGATTTTCAAGGTGTTCGACCTCCTCGGGCTGCCCGCGCTCTTCGTGATCTGCAAGGACGCCCAAGAAGCCCTCCAAAAGGCACATGGGTGATCCCTGGACCTATCTCCGGCCGGAGGCGCCCGCCTTCGCCGAGTGGAAGGAGAAGGGCTCCCGGTTCCTGGGCCACGCGGGCCCCATCGATTCCCCGTCGGGCGCTCTGGCCTTTCTGGACGGGCTGAGACGCCGCTACCACGACGCGACCCACCATTGCTGGGCCTACCGCTCCGGATGGCTGGACGCCCTGGAGTCCCGGTTCTCGGACGACGGGGAGCCGTCCCGGACGGCCGGACAACCCATCCTTCAGGCGATGGAGGCCCGCGGCGTATCCGACGCCTGCGTGGTCGTCGTGCGGTACTTCGGTGGAATCAAGTTGGGGCCGGGGGGGTTGGCGCGAGCGTACCGGACCGCCGCGGCCCAGGCCCTTGAAGCGGCCCGACTCGCGCCCCATGTTATTCACGTCGAGGCGGAGGTGGCGATTCCCTACGGAATGCAGGGTCTCCTGAGGAGGGAGGCCGAGCGTGTGGGAGCGGACCTGGAGGACGTGGGCTACGAAGGGCGCCTGACCCTCCGCGCCAAGGTCCCGAAAGGGCGGTGGACGGAGTTCGAATCGGCGCTTTCTGCCCTGTCCGAATCCTGCGGGGGAGGAGTCACATGGAAATTGAGGTGAAGGTGGCCGTGGAAGCCCTCCCTCCGGTGGCCGAAAAGGCGAGGCAGCTCGGATTCGAGGAGGTGGAGCCCAGACACTTCGAGGCAAACACCCTCTACGACTTCCCGGGCCGTCCCCTCTCCGTGGCGGGGTGCCTCCTGAGGGTGAGGGAGTGTCGGGGAACGGCCCTCCTGACGTTCAAGGGCCGGCTGGTCCAGCACGAACGATACAAGGTCCGTCCCGAGAAGGAGACGGTCTGCGAGAGCGCCGAATCACTTCGGGGGATTCTGGAAGGGATCGGCCTCCGCCCCTTCTTCCGGTACGAGAAGTTCCGCACGGAGTTCCGGGCCCCCTCCCACACTCTCCTCTGTCTGGATGAGATGCCCTTCGGAGCCTACCTGGAGCTGGAGGGCGAGCCCGAGGGCATCGAGGCCGTGGCATCCGCCCTTTCCATCCGTCCGGAGGCGTACATCCGCAGATCCTACGCCGATCTGTACGGCGAACACTGCCGGAAGCTCGGCAAGCCCTTCGGCGACATCCTCTTTCCGCCGGACCATGACCGCACCTAGGGCCGTCGTCCTCACGGCGGGGCTGGGCACGCGGATGCGGCCCTTCTCCCTCCGTTGGCCCAAGCCGGCCTTCCCCTTTCTCAACCGCCCTCTTCTCCACTGGATTCTGGACGGACTCGAGGCGGCCGGCGTCCGGGAGGTCTCCCTCAACCTTCACCACCGCCCTTCCGCCCTGGTCCGCGCGGCAGCGTCTCGAAAGGGCCCGTTGCGCCTCCGATGGTTTTTTGAGCCCTCCATTCTGGGGACGGCGGGACCCTTCCCGATCATGGCGGCTGAACTGGGGCGGGAACCCTTCCTCGTCCTGAATGGGGACACCCTAGCTCCCCCCCCCATCGAGGCGTTGAGCGCCGACCTCGCCGCTCACCCGGAGGCCCTCTGCGTCATGGCCCTTCGGCCACGTTCCGGGTCCTATACGGCCGTGGACCTGGACGAGGAAGGCCGGATCAGCCATTTCGGCCGCGGAGAGCACCAGTTCACCGGGATCTACCTGGCGCGGCCGGACCTTTTTCGCCATCTGACTCCCGGGCGTCCCGCGGAGCTCGTCGCCCACGTACTGGGTCCGCTCCTTTGCGAAGGGGCGATTCGGGGGGTCACCTCGCCGGGGCCCTGGTTCGACCTGGGTGACCCCGTGAACTACCTGGAAGCGGCCCTGGGGCTCCTCGGCGCCATGGCCTCGGGGGAGATCCCGATTCCGGCCGGGTCCCGGCTCGAGGTTCGAGACGGGTTCCCCCTCCTGCTGCACCCCACCGCCTGGGCCTCCCGGCGCGCGGAGGTAACGGGCCCTCTGGCGCTGGAGGAGGGCGTTCTTCTCGGCCCCCGGTCCCGGGCCGGCGGTTCGGTGCTCCTGCCCGGCGCGCGCCCGACCCCCCACCAGCCCCTGGAGGGCGTCTTGGCCTGGAGGGGCGGGTCCCTCCGTGCGTCCTGAGGACGGCCCGGCATGTGCTTAAATGGAGTGTGCGGGGAGGGAGGATGCAGGTGACCGATCGCGCGAAGGTAACCGCCCTGATCCCGGCGGGGAACGAGGCCCACCAGATCCGGGAGGCCATCCGCAGCGTGGATTGGGCCGACGAAGTCTACGTGGTGGTCGACGCGGCCGGCACCGACGGGACGGCCGACGCGGCCCGCGCCGTTCCCGGGGTCCGGGTCGAGGTCCACGAGTACGGCTATTCGGCGGCCCAGAAGAACTGGGCGATTCCCCGGGCCTCCCATCCCTGGGTCTTTCTCCTCGATGCCGACGAGCGGTGCACCAAGGAGCTCCGCGACGAGGTGCTGAACCTCCTCGCGAAGGGTCCCGGGGAGGACGCCTACTGGATCCGGAGGCGGAACCTCTACTTCGGCCGCGTGATGCGCTTCGGGGGGTGGCAGACCGACTCCGTCATCCGCCTGTTTCGCAGGGAGTGCCGCTACGCCGACCGTCGGGTGCACTCGGAGATCGAAGGGTTCCGATCCGCCGGCAAGCTTTCGGCCCCCCTCCTCCACGACACCTTCCGGGACTGGGAGTCCTACCTCGCCAAACTGGACCGATACACCACCTGGGGGGCCGAGCAGGACCTGAAGGACGGCAAGCGGGCCGGATTCGTGAACGTGGCCCTTCGGCCCGCCTTCCGCTTCCTCAAGCAATACGTTCTTCGGTTGGGTTTCCTGGACGGAATCCCGGGCGTCATCGCGGTTTACCTGGCCGTCTACGGTGTCTTCCTGAAGTACGCCAAAATGTGGGACCTGCAAAGGCGAAGGCAGGCGGACCGTTTCCCGACCTCCGCCTGATCCTTTCCCCGCTGGGTCGCCAGCCGTTCAAAACCCCGGAAACCCTTGGCTCGCCTTGACAGGTCTCCGGAAGGCGCCCGATAATCGGGGGCAGATGAGGCCTGCCATGAGGACATTCCTCCGCCTGCTGGTGTCCGTCTCCCTCTTGATGGCCCCTGTTTTCGCAGCCGCCGGCGGCGTGGCCCGCATCCGCCTGGAGGGCGCCATTCACAAGGTGACCGAGGAGTACGTGCTCCGGGCCCTTTCGGAGGCGGCCGCCCAGAAGGCCGATGTCGTCCTTCTCGTCATCGACACGCCGGGGGGCTTCGTGAGCTCCGTGGAGGAGATTCAGAGGGCCATCCTTCAATCCCCTGTTCCCGTGGTGGCCTACGTGAGCCCCGTCAACGCCCGGGCCGCTTCGGGCGGGGCGCTCGTAGCCCTCTCCTGCGATCTCATCGCCATGGCGCCGGGCACAACCATCGGCTCGGCCCACCCCGTGAGCGCCCTGCCCTTCAATCTCCCCACCGCCCCTCCCAAGTCCCCCGGAGAAGGCAGAGACAAGGAGGGGCGCGAGCCCCCTTCCCGCCCCACGGGCGAGGAAATCATGCTGGACAAGATCCTGAACGACTTGTCGGCCCACGCCCGAACCCTGGCGGAACACCGGGGGAGGAGCCCGGAAGTCTACGAGAAGATGCTGAGGGAGAGCGTCTCCCTGACGGAAAAGGAAGCCATGGCCCAGGGGGCCATCGAACTCGTGGCCAGGGGGGAGGAGGAGGTTTTCGCCTACCTGGAGTCGCGCCCCCTCCGCCGGTTCGACGGGACGGAGGTGAACCTGACCCTGGGGAAGACCCCCGAGGTCAGGGACCTTCTTCCGACCCTCCGCCAGCGGCTCTTCTCCGGGCTGGCGAATCCCAACCTGACCCTCGTCCTGCTCCTGGTGGGGGTCATCGGTCTCTACGCCGAATTCAAGGCGCCCGGGCTGATCCTCCCCGGAGTGGCGGGGGGGATCTGCATCCTGCTCTTCGCCATGTCCACCCAGCTCCTTCCCATCAACGCCGTGGGTCTGCTGCTGATTCTGCTGGGCATCGCCTTCCTCCTCCTGGAGCTCAAGGTCGCCTCCTATGGTATTCTGGGCGCCGGAGGGGTCGTGTCCCTCCTCGTGGGAAGCCTGTTGCTGTACAGGAACAGCCCTATTCCGGAGTTGAAAGTGTCCCTGCTCGTCGTTCTCCCCATCGTCCTGGTTTTTGCGGCCATCCTCTTGTTCCTCGTGACCCTGGCGGTCCGGGCGTTCAGAAATCCCGTCGTCACGGGGGAAGAGGGCATGGTCGGCATGGAGGGTGTCGTGCGGGAGAGGATCACCCCCCCGGCGCCTGGAAAGGTCTTCCTGTTCGGCGAGTACTGGAACGCCGTGTGCGACCGGCCCGTGGAGGCCGGAAGCAAGATCCGAGTCATCGGTCGCGAGGGGATGACCCTTCGGGTCGCCCCCCTCGAAGAGGGAGGGTAAGCATGCCGCCGCTCAGTTTTCCCGTGGTCGCCGTCGTCGTCATCTTCCTGGGCTGGCTCTTCTCCTGCATCAACATCCTGAACGAATACGAGCGGGGCGTCATTTTTCGCCTGGGGCGCGTCCTTCCCCAGCCCAAGGGTCCGGGGCTCATTTTCGTGTTCAAGCCCTTTGACCGGATCGTGCGCGTGGCCCTCCGGACCATCGTCCTCGACGTCCCGCCGCAGGACATCATCACCAAGGACAACGTCTCGGTGAAAGTCAACGCGGTGGTCTACTTCCGGGCGGTGGACCCTCTGAGGGCCATCCTCCAGGTGGAAAATTACATTTACGCGACCTCCCAACTCTCCCAGACCACCCTGCGCTCCATCCTGGGGCAGGCCAGCCTGGACGAACTCCTCTCCGAGCGCGAGAAGCTGAGCCAGGAGCTCCAGGAAGTCATCGACCAGCACACGGACCCTTGGGGCGTGAAGGTGACGCAGGTGGCCATCAAACAGGTGGACCTCCCCCAGGACATGCAGCGCGCCATGGCCCTTCAAGCGCAGGCGGAGCGGGAAAAGCGGGCCAAGATCATCAACGCCGACGGCGAGTTCCAGGCCTCCCAGACCCTCGCCAACGCCGCCGAGATCATGGCCCAGAATCCCATTACCATGCAGCTGAGGTACCTTCAGACGCTCACGCAGATCAGCGCCGAGAACGCCTCGACGATCGTCTTCCCGGTTCCCGTGGAGTTCCTGGGCGGCCTGCTGAAGGGACGAGACAAGGCATAGCGGAGAGACCCATGTCGCTGAGGGCCCGCCGCTCCGCACTCGATCTCCCGCCGGGGGGCACCCCTCCCCGGACGGGGAGGGGTGACGTGTGAAGCCCGCCCGCAGACTGCCTCCGGGACTCGAGCTGGAAGTGTACCGGGACCTGGCCCGGACCTTCCGGTCCTTCGAGTTGAAGACCGTCGCCGAGGAGATCCTGAACTCCCTCCTGAATCACTTGTCGGCGGACTACGGCGTGATCATGCTCCTGGGCGAAAAGGGCCACTATGTGGAGCGGATCTTCCGCGCCGGGTTCACCCCCGCCCGCCACACCGCGGATCGGTTCGGCCTGACGCGCTCGGACGTGGAAGCCCTGATCCGCGACATGATTCCCAAGTTCAAGACCTTCGGCCCCAGCACCAGCGACCGTCCACCGGCCATCGAGGAGGGTGCCGCCATCGGGTGCCTGGCCCTCTTTCCCATCCAGCTCGTGTACGACTACGCGGGCCTCATCCTTCTGGCCGCCCGGGAGGACCGCCACGAATCCACCTACTTGAATCCGGAGGGCTTCCGGTTGCTGGAACGGGCTCTACCGGACTTTTCCTTCGCCATCAAGAACGCCCTGACGGCCCGCCGCATGAACGAGCTCATCACCAAGGACGACCTCACCCTGGCCTTCAACCGTCGTTTTTTCGAGGATTACCTCGCCGAGGAAATGGACCGCGCCAGGCGGTACAACAACCCGCTTTCCCTCATCTTCCTCGACCTGGACGGCCTTCGAGAGGTCAACAACCGGTTCGGGCACGCCATGGGTAGCCGGACTCTCCAGGAGGCCGCGGCGCGCATCATGAACGCGGTCCGATCCATCGACAAGGTCATCCGGTACGGCGGAGACGAGTTCTGCATCGTGCTTCCGGAAACGCCCTGGGAGGGAGCGCTGGAGGTGGCCGAGCGAATCCGCCAGCGACTCGCCTCGACGCCCTTTCTCCTGGAGGAGACCGGAGGGATCGAGATCACGGGGTCCTTCGGCCTCTCCTCCTATCCGGCCCACGCCCTGACCAAGGAGGACCTCATCAAGAGGGCCGACGAGGCCATGTACCGGATCAAGAGCCAGACCAAGAACGACATCCAGGTGGCCCGTCCCCTCAAGCGGTTCCCCTGAGCCTTCCATGAGCGATCAGATCACACTCAACGGTAGCCTCTCCGACATCAGCCTTCCCATCCTCCTCATGTCCCTGTACCGGGAGCGGGAGACGGGGATCCTGACGCTCGGGGACGGGACCTGGAACAAGTCCCTGTACCTCAGCGAAGGATCCGTGGTCTACGCCTCCTCGACGGACCCCGACGACGGCCTCCTGGAGGCCCTCTTGCGGAGGGGCCTCCTGAGCCTCCCCCACTACCTCCGCGCGCGCGAGGCGACGGGGGGCGGCCGGAGCGTCCACCAGGTGCTCGTGGACCTGGGCGCCCTCGGGCCCGAGGAAGTGGTCGAAGGGGTGACCCAGAACCTGTACGACATCGCCTTCTCCCTCTTCGAACTCCGCTGCGGAACGTACAGCCTGGGGCTCGCCCCCTTCTCCACGCTGGAGATGGTCACTCTCTCCCTGGACATTCCGATCCTCGTCTACAAGGGGATGCAGAGGATCGGCGCCTGGAGTCAAATCTACAGGGCGGTGGGCGACCCCTCCACGCGCCTTTCCCGCGTCCGGGACCTCCCTTCCTTCGTCGCCGAGCTGGACATGACTTCCGAGGACGAACACATCCTCGCGCTGACCAAGGCGGGAATGAGCGTTTCGTCCATCGTGGACGCCAGTTATCTCCCGGCCTTCCAGACCTACCGGCAACTCTGGATTTTCTTGACGCTGGGCCTGCTGGAGCGGGTGCCCGCGGAGGGTCCTCGCCGGAAGCCCACCCCGGACGACTTCGAGCCCCTCCTGGAGCGATACAACGACCTGTTTTCCTACGCGCATTCCCAGATAGAGCCCGCCGAACGCTCGGAGGACGCCTTTCAGGAACTCTATCTCGGCCTCCTGTCCTCCCATCCGCGCCTGGCCGA
This sequence comes from Acidobacteriota bacterium, assembly GCA_040752915.1. Taxonomy (NCBI): domain Bacteria; kingdom Pseudomonadati; phylum Acidobacteriota; species Acidobacteriota bacterium. The sequence goes on along the minus strand of JBFMHB010000031.1, from coordinate 16,407 downwards.
CGGACAGACGGACCTCGTCCGTTTCGGCAAGATCGACGTGGACCTGGTCCTGTGGAACCTCCGGTCCTTTCCGGAAGAGGAGAGATACGATCGCCTCGTGGCCTTCCTTGAGGAGACCCTGTACGCCTTCGTCCTCGCCTCACAGCAGCACCTCTCCACCGAGGGCCATCAGCGTGTGCTGGCCTACATTCGGCGGAACGCGCGTTCCGCCGCCGGAGACGCTCCATGAATCGGGCCGGATTCCGTTCGGTTCCCTGGAGGCAGGTCTTGTGGATCGGCGCCGGCTCGGTGGCCCTGGCCTTTGTCGTGGCGGCGGCTTCCTGGCTGTTCACCCCACGCCCCTCCTCGGACCGGGTCCAAGAGACCAAGCCGATCCAAGAATCTCTCGTGGAGCGCCGTCCTTTCGTTCAGGAGTCCGCCGCGGCGGACCCGAAGGATCGTGACGCGCTTCCGGAGAGCCCCGCCACCCCGGAGGATCCGTTCCCCGCACCCACGCGCTCCGTTCCAGAAGCCTCGCCATCCGCGCCCATCCCCGCTCCCGTCCCCACGCCGCCCCCCTCCCCGACCGAGACGCGTCCCGTCGAGAAGCCCGCCAGGGCGGCCGGAGTTTCGATCCAGCTCGGAGCCTTCGGGACGCCCGCCAACGCGCGGGAACTCGCGGGGCGCCTGAAGGCGATGGGATACGGCGCCCAGGTGGCCTCCCAGGGCGGGCGTCACAAGGTGCTCATCCCCGGATTCCAGGACAGGAAGGCCGCCGAGAAAGCGCTCCAGGACCTGAAGCGCGCCGGGTTTTCGGGCGCGTTCGTCGTCACGTCGGAGTGACCATGGCCAAAGCCGGGAAACGCCAAGGGTTCGAAAGCCGTTTGAGACAACTCGAGGAGCTGGTGTCCCGCCTCGAAGATGGAAGCCTCCCCCTGGAGGAGAGCCTCGCCCTGTTCGAACGCGGAATCCGCCTCAGCCGCGATCTGGAGGCGGAACTCCAGTCCGCGAGCCTTCGCGTGACGCGCCTCCTCGAGGGCGACCCGCCCAAGGAGTCCCCCCTGGACCCGGACTCCGTTCTGTCCGGGCTTCCCACCCGGACGGATCGAGAGGAGCCATGATTCCCGGAACCTTTTCCCGCTGGGCTCCCCTCGTCGACGAAGCGCTGGACCGCGTTCTTCCCCCCGCCGGCGCGGAACCGCGGGAGCTTCACGAGGCCATGCGGTACAGCGTGTTCGCGGGCGGCAAGCGCATGCGACCGATCCTTGCCCTGTGCGCCTATACGGCCGCCGGCGGCGCCAGACCGGAGGCCGTCCTTCCCGCCGCGGCGGGGCTGGAACTGCTCCACACCTACAGCCTGATTCATGACGACCTTCCGTCCATGGACGACGACGACCTGCGCCGGGGAAAGCCCACGTGCCACAAGGCTTTCGGCGAAGCCACGGCCATCTTGGCGGGCGACGCCCTCCAGACCCTCGGGGCGTACCTTCTCTGCGAGGAACCCAGGGGGGCCCAGTGGACGGCCAGAAGGAACCGGGTGAGCCGAACCGTCCTGAAGTCCCTCGGATCGTTGGGGATGGCCGGCGGCCAGACCCTGGATCTCCGCCTCACGGGGGCCGGGGCCGGGGCGGACGCCCAGACCCTGGAAACCATCCACAGGCTGAAGACGGGGGCCTTCCTCGAGGCGTGCCTCCTCGCCGGGGCGATATGGGCGGGCGCCCGCGCCGATGTGCGGCGCTCCCTCCTGCGGTACGGGCGGGCCGTCGGTCTCGCCTTCCAGATCGTGGACGACATTCTGGACGCAACGGAAAGCACCGAGAGTCTGGGCAAGACGGCTGGCAAGGACGCCGCCCAGGGAAAGGCCACCTTCCCCGCTCTCTGGGGGCTGGAAGCCTCCCGGAGGAGGGCCCAGGATCTTCTTTCCGAAGCCCTGCGGTCGGTCGCGGACCTCGGTCCCTCCAGCCAGGACCTGAGAGAAATCGCTCATTTCATCGTGAATCGGAGCCGATGACCCTCCGCGCGGATCTCCTCCTGGTGCGCCTGGGGCTGGCGCCGACCCGCGAAAAGGCCCAGGCCATGCTCATGGCCGGGGTGGTCTTCCTCGAAGGCCGAAGGGTGGAAAAGCCGGGGCAGAAGCTCCCCGAGGACTCCATGCTGGAAATCCGCGGCAGGGCATGCCCCTACGTGAGCCGGGGCGGCTTGAAGATGGAGGGGGCCCTGGACGGCCTGGCCCTGGATGTCCGCGGCCTGGTTTGCGCCGATCTCGGCGCCTCCACCGGCGGATTCACCGATTGCCTCCTCCAGCGAGGAGCCGCACGGGTCTACGCGGTGGACGTCGGACGGGGACAACTGCACGAATCCCTCCGCTGCGACCCGAGGGTCCGCGCCTTCGAGGGGGTCAACGCCCGAAGCCTCCCCAGGGACTTCTTCCCTGAAGTCGTGGACCTCGTGGTGGTGGACGCGTCCTTCATATCGCTCAGGCTTCTTCTTCCCTCGATCCTCCTCAGCGCCCCCTCCGCCCGTGTCCTGGCCCTCGTGAAGCCCCAATTCGAGGCGGGTCGCCGGGAGGTGGGGAAGGGCGGCGTGGTCCGGGACCCCGCCGTCCGGGCTCGGGCCGTCGCCGGCGTTGTGGAACACGCGGCCAGACTGGGCTATACTCTGGCCGCCGCCGTGGAGTCGACCGTGAAGGGCCCGAAAGGAAATCTCGAGACCTTTATCCTGCTTCTGCCTCCGGGGGAGGTGTCGCCTTGACCGGGCGGCGGGTCCCCAGGGTCGCCGTGGCCGCCAAGCCGCAACCCGCAGGCCGCTTGCCCCTGCTGGACCGCCTCCTGGCCCACCTCGCCCGGCTCGGAGCAGAGGTGATCCTCGACGAGGAGGCCTCCAAGCTCGCTCACAAGCCCCATCTCCGGGTCCTTCCCCGGGCCGATATCCCCGGGGAGGCGGACCTGGTCGTGGTCCTGGGCGGAGACGGCACGCTCCTGTCGGTGGCCAGGCATTCGGGACGCCGCGGCGCCCCCATCCTCGGCGTAAACCTCGGCAATCTGGGGTTCCTCACCGAGGTGAGCGCCTCCGAGATGATCGCGGCCGTGGACTCCTGCCTATCGGGAAAGGCGAGCGTGGAGCGCAGGATGATGCTGCGCGCCGAGCTTCGGCGGAAGGGAAAAACCCGCGCCGTCTTCCACTGCCTGAACGACGTGGTCGTGGCCAAGACCGCCCTGGCCCGCATGATCGATATCCGCGTGGACGTGGGAGGGGGTCTGCTCACGACCATGCGAAGCGATGGGATCATCGTGGCTACCCCCACGGGCTCCACCGCCTACAACCTCTCGGCGGGAGGCCCCATCGTCACTCCTGGGATGGACGGCATCCTCATCACGCCCCTCTGCCCGCACACGCTGACCATGCGTCCCCTCGTCGTGGGCGGCGCATCCAGAATCGACGTGGAGCTGACCGGCGAGTCGGGTCCCGTGTTTCTCACGGCGGACGGCCAGGAGGGTCACCCCGTGGAGAGGGGGGACCGCATCGTCGTGCACCGGGCCCCTCATTCGGTTCGCCTCGTGACGAACGGCGGGCGCTCCTATTTCTCCCTCCTGAGGGAGAAGCTGGGCTGGGGTGCCCAGCCCTCCGGTCCCGACCCGGAATCTCCCGGCCTTGTCCGAACCCCCCGTGGGGGGTAAACTCACTTCGTCTGCTAGGAGGTCTCGCGATGAAAGGTTTCCGCACCGTTCTGTCCGCCCTAATCCTTGTCGGGGGGGTGATCGCCGGAACCGCCGCGATCGCCCAGGAAGCGAATCCGACCAAGATTACCGAGCCCCTCCCGCCTCAGTCCGAGATCCAATCGCCGCGGCAAGAGAAACCCGCTCCCGCGGAGTCGGGTCAGGCCCCGGCGGTGGATCCCCCCGAGGCCGTGGTGCCCGAGATGACCTTCGACGCCGGCACGGTGAGCCGCGGTTCGGTCATCAAGCACGACTTCGTCATCGAGAACCGGGGCAGGGGGCCTCTGGAGATCTCCCGGGTCCACGCCGCGTGCGGATGCACGGTGACGGAATACGACCGAAAGATCGAGCCCGGGAAAACGGGCAAGATCACGGCCAGCGTCAGCACGGCCGCCTTCTCGGGCCCCATCCACAAGACCATCAACGTCGTCACCTCCGACCCGAAGCTCTCGAACTTTCAGCTGGGCGTGAAGGCCGTGGTGAAGTCCATCCTGAGCGTCCAGCCCTCGGAGAACCAGCAGCTCGGCCTCGTGTACAAGGGGCAATCCCAGGAAAAGACCTTCACGATCGCATCGGAGGACGGGACGCCCTTCGAGGTCACATCCGTCCAGGCCGACGACGCCGCCCTCCAATGGGACATCAAGATGGCGGAGGACAAGAAATCCGCGACCTTCAAGGTGGTCCTGCCCGCCGACCACGCCGTCGGGCCCATCAACGGGCGCTTCGTCTTGGCGACCTCTCACCCCAAGGTGGACAAGCTCAACCTGAACCTCTTCGGCACCATCCGCGATCCCCTCACGGTGTATCCCCCCCAGGTGGTTTACTCGGGCCTGAACCACAGCTACGTGAACGAGCACCCGGAGGACATCAACCTGAACAAGACCGTCACGGTGGCTTTCGAGATGGGACCGGAGCTGCAGATCCACAACGTCACGTCGAACCTGAAGAACCTGACGTCCGAGGTCCAGACCATCACGCCCAACCAGCGCTACAGCGTCAAGTTGAAGCTCGTGCCGCCCCTGGAAGTCGGGAACCTCGACGGCGCCCTCACGATCGATACCAGCAAGGGCCCCATCACCGTTCCGATCCGGGGGAAGATCTTTTAAAGAGCCATTCCGGGCAAGAAGCGAGAGCCGGGGGCTCCAGGCCCCCGGCTTTCCGTTTTGGCACGTCTCGGCCGGATCAGCCGACCTTTTCTCGGTAGCTGCCGTCCCGGGTATCGACCACGATGCGGTCCCCCGGATTGAGATGGAAGGGCACGCTGACCACGGCCCCCGTGTTGCACCGGGCCGGCTTGCCCCCGGAAACGGTGTCGCCCTTGAACCCGGGGTCCGTCTCCTCGATCGTGAGGGTCACGAAGTTCGGAAGGTCCACGCCCAGAGGTTCTCCGTCGTGGAGGAGGACGCTGATTTCCAGGTTCTCCGTGAGGTACTTGACGGCGTCGCCGAGAACGTCCTGCGGGATGACGATCTGCTCGAAGGTCGTCTGGTCCATGAAATGGTAGTCGGCGCCTTCCTTGTAGAGGAACTGCATGCGGCTTTCCTGCGTCTCGGCCGTCTCGACCTTGTCCCCCGCCTTGACGGTTTTCTCGAGAACCTGGCCGGTCCTGAGGTTCCGCACCTTGGCGCGCGTGAAGGCCGAGCCCTTCCCCGGCTTCACGTGGTCCGCGTCCACGACCTCGTACGCGTCGCCGTCGATGAGCAGTTTGACGCCCTTGCGGATCTGGTTGCTGGTGATCACACCCATGGGGTTCCCTCCGAACCCTTATTTTAGGACGTTTTGAAACTCGTGCGCAAGTCGCTGGATGGCGAACCGGGCCCGGCCGGTGGCCGTAGCGGGGTCCGTGACCACGAGGATGAAGAGACCCTCCGACAGGGAGCACAAGAGGATGTTCTCCGCCTCGGTCCGAATCACCACCTCCCGGATGGGGCCCATCGCGATCTCCCCCCGAAGGCGCCTCAAGGTCTTCAAGACCCCGTTCATTTCCGCGCTCAGCACCTCGTGGGGCAGGTCCTCCAAGACGAACCGGTCCACTTCGATGCCGTCGTCTCCCACCACGGCCACCGCCCGAAAGCCCGGGAGGTCCTCGCGCAGTTTCTTGAACAGGGGGCTAAACATGGGAGGCCTCCCTCACCCGGGTGAGCCAGTTCTGCAGCACGGCGATCCTTTTCTGCCGGACGGCCTTGCGCACGTCCTCCTCCTGGACGGCCGGGGCTTCGGGGACCTCCCCCGCCATCCTCCGCTTGAGTCCCCGGATCCGCTCCCGAACGTCGGCGTTGTCCGGCTCCTTGAGCAGGATCCGCTGGTAGACCTCCACCGCCTTTTCCGGGTATCCCTGGCTCTCGTACAACTGGGCCAGGGTGACCGTGCTGAAGGCCGGCCCGGGAACGGACGGATCGGGTTCCGGTGAAAGGCCCAGTCCGTCTGGACTGTCCGGAGGCGTGGGGGCTTCCTGGGTGTCGTCGCCCTCCTGGAGGGTCTCCACCCGGTCCGTGTCCTCCCCGGGCGGGTTTTCGACAAGGGCCTCGCGCTCACAGGATTCCGGCTCGGGGGCCACGTCGGCCCAGGATTCCGCCTGCTCTGAAAGCGGAGCCACCTCCACGGAGGGCGTGGGCTCGGAGGGTAGGACTTCCAGGAGGTCGCTCTCCTGACCTCCTTCGCTACCCCAATCCTCCGGCTTCGATACCTCTTCGAACACCTGGGCGCCGACCGGTTCCGTCGCGGTTTGAGCCTCCGCCTGGAGCCCGACCTCCACGGCCGGTTCCTCGGAAACGGCGGGGGAGAGCGACTCCCGGGCCTCCCCATCGGCCGCAGGGACGGATTCGGCGGGCGGCTCCTCCAGAGGCGGCCCCGGGGCTTCCTCGCCGGCCGCAGGGGCGGATTCCGCGGCCGTCTCTTCCGGAGCAGGCGTCTCGGCGGCCAGCTCCTGAATCCGCTCCGCCACGTTGGCCCTTCCGGGGTCAAAGAGGTCCACGACTTGGTAGTGGCGAAGGGCGCGGGCCTTGTCCCCCAGGGAGTAGTACAGGTCCGCCGCGAGGTGGTTGGCGGGGATGTTGTCCGGGAGGGCCAGAAGGACCCGCTCCACCTGCACCCTCGCCTCGTCGAAGCGGCCCTTGGCGAGAAAGATCTGGGCCAGCAGATTCCGGGCCTGCCACTGGTTCGGGTTCAGTTGGAGGCCCTTTTCGCAGAGGACCACGGCTTCTTCGATACGGCCGAGCCGCTGGTACTCCCGCGCCAACTCGTAGAACCGGCGCATCTTCGGATCGCGCTGGACCTCGGATTCGAGTTCGGCGGGTCCGCTCGCCATCAGAAATTCCCGATGGTCAGGATGTGACTGGTCTGGAGCACCTTTCGCGCGCCGTCCTTGTTCCGGTGTGCGTGGAACGTCAGCCGGACCTTCACCCGGGCCGTGTCGGAGGTGCCCACGAAGCCCTGGGCGTAGTCCTGCAAGAAGGAGTCGCTGATGACCGTGACGGCGATCCGATTGACCGTGTTGGGGCTGACGCGCGTCTTGGGCCGGGTGGTCTCGTCCTCGGGGAGCCGCTGCAGGTGGCCCCCCGGATCGCTCACCAGCACGTAGTGCGTATCAACCCGGTCCACGGTCCAGGCGTCCGAGCCGACCAGGGACAGGTTCGGATCGCCGATCCGGATCTGAAAAAGGAAATAGGCGATATGGGAAAGGGGCGGATTCACGCCAACATTCGTGCTGGGAGGATCCGCCCCTTTCAGCACCAGGTCCGATTCAGGTTCCAGGTTCTTGTCCGACCCACACCCCATCAGGAAAAGCGCGGCGAGGGCCAAGGATGCGAATGCGAGCAGAGGGAACCTTTTTTTTTTCATGCGCTCCTACCTGACGATCTTGGGCGTGAGGAAGATCAGGAGTTCGTCGTTCGTCCGGGTCTTCGTGCGGTTCTTGAACAGCCAGCCCAGGACCGGGATCTTGGAGAGGAAGGGAAGGCCGTTCTGGGAGATGCCCTCGTTGGTCACGAACACGCCGCCGATGACCGCCGTCTGACCGTCGCGCACCTTCAGCACGGTCTTGGCCTCCTTCTTGATGATCGGGGGCGGGTTGCCCGGTTCGGCGTTGGCGAAGTCCACCGAGTCATTGGTGATGTCCACGGTCATATTCACGTTCCCGTCGGCGCTGATCTGGGGCGTCACGTCCAGCTTGAGGGTCGCATTGACGAAAATGACCGAGATCTTGTCGGTGGTGGCCACCCGGATGGGGATCTGTCGGCCGGACTCGATGGTGGCCTTCTCGTTGTCCTGAGTGACCACGCGGGGGGCGGACAAAACACGCGCGCGCCCCGTGTTCTCGAGGGCGGCGAGCCGGACGTCCAGGAAGAACGACCCGGTGATGTTCCCCAGAACGAGGTCGATGAAGCCGTTGGACGCCGTGGGGGGGAGGGTCACGGCGAAGTCGCCCGTGCCGAAGTTGGGCCATCCGGACTGGTTCTTGAAGTTGTGCAGGGAGTAGATGTTGGAGGAAGCGGAACCGGTGGTGCCGCCCCGCGTTGTGACCGTGTTGCCCGAGGCGTCCATCCCCGTGTACCAGTTGCCGCTCCAGGTGATTCCGAAACTCTGGGTCCAGGTGACGTTCGATTCGACGATCCGGGCCTCGATGAGGACCTGCGGCGTGGCCGTGTCCAGGGAGTCGATCAGCTTGACCAGGCCCGCCTTCTTGGAGGGAACTTCCTGGATGATCAGGGTGTTCGTCCGCTCGTCGATGATGATGGAGCCCCGCTCGCTCAGGAAACGCTGGGCGATGCCCTCCATGCGCTGGGCCTTTGCGTAGGACAGCCTCTTGGTGAAGGTGATGGGGTCCTCCGCCAGCAGCTTCTCTTTCTGCATCCGCTGCTGCTCGGCGAACTTCCGGGCAATCTCGGAGGCCGGGGCCACCCAGATCACGTTGTTCTCGTACACGTAGTCCAGGCCGTTGTTTTTCAGGACGATGTCCATGGCCTGGTCCCAAGGGACGTTCTCGAGGTCCACCGTGACCTTGCCCTGAACCGAGGGGTGGACGACGAAGTTGAGTTTGGAGATGTCGTGGAAGACGCGCATCACGTCCTTCACGTCCGCGTCCTTGAGGCTCATGGAGATGGGCTCGCCGGAATACTTCATACCTCCGCCGGAGATGGTCTTCTCCTTGAAGGAGAGGGGGACGCCTCCGGCTACGAGGGTCTTGCCCTCGGCGGGCGAGGCCGTGGCGTCCTCCGCCACGAACAGGTCCTCGTATCCCTTGAACTCCCGGCTGGAGCCGGGGCTGATGGGGGAGAGATCCACTTTGACGTCGTCGAGGGTCTCCGCGGCCGGTTCGGTGGGAGCCTGGGCCATCTCCGCGACAGGCGGCGGGGAGGCGGAGACCGGTTCCGCCGGTGCCGTCTCGGAGGAAACCGGCTGGGCGGCCGGTTCAGACGCGGGAGGCGCCTCGGCCTTCGGCGGGGCGGCGGCCGCTTCGGGGGCGGCATCGAGGGCCATTTCGTCCAGGACCACCCGCACCACCGGTCCATCCGCGCTGACCGCCACGGGCTTGAGCGGCTTCTTCATGTCCAGGACCACCCGGGTCACCAGAGGACTCGCCTGAAGGAGGGCCACCCGCACCTTCTCGATGTCCCCTGCCCCGGGGATCTGCCCCGGAACCTTGCCCCGCTGGATCCCATAAAGATCCACCACGATCCGGTCCGGTCCGCCCATGGTGAAGTACTTGAACTTGGCTGTTCCGTCCGACTCGATGCCCACGGACGAGCCGTCCTGGGCAACCCGCACACCCATGAGGCGCGTGCCCTCGCGGACCGGTTCGGCCGGAGGCGCCGGAGGAGGCGCCGGGGGGGCGGAGGCCGGGCTCGCGGCGGAGGCGGATTCGGACGCGGCGGACGGGGCCGGCGGAGCCGGAGGGGCCTGATCCGCGCCCACGACCTTCACCATGAGCTTGGTTCCCTCGGTGAAGACCAGGCACTTGGAGAGGTAGGCCTTGTGGATTTCCAGCTTGGCGAGGGCCCTGCCCTTGCCCTGGCTGATGGATTCCACTTTGACGAGACCCACGCCCCCGGACTGCACGTTGAGCGTCTTGGGCAGCCGCGAGATGTCCACGTCCGCCATGTCCACCACGAAGGTCTCGGGATCGTAGTCGTAGTAGGTGTAGTCGATGATGGGGTAGGTCCCCACCACGCCCACCACGACTTGGCCGTCCTGGGACTGGCTGAAGAGGTCGCTGAGGACGTTCAGCTCGGTGGACGCCGTGTCCGCCGCCAGAACGGCCATCCCGGCGAGGAGACCGAGAACCGCCGTCATAAGGGCCATGCGCTTGTTCATTGTCCCTCCCCTTCTTGGCTCCGGATCTTGAGAACCAGGTTGCGGAAAGGCTTGATGGCGGTGGGATCGTTCAGCTCCTGCTGGATCGTCACCTCCCCGTTCGTGAAGCTCACGTCGAGGACGATTCCGTCTGCGAAGCGCTCACCCGCCACGGCCTTGTAGGGCTTGCCGTCGGGGCCCTGGAACCAGGCCACGACGGACTTGCTGCTGCCGATGATGGCCTCCAGGGCGCAGGATTCCACCGTGAATCGGGCCAGCCCCGTGGACCCGAACTTCACCTTCACGTCGCCCGCCGCGCCCGCCGCGCCGCGAACGAGGGGCGTGAAGGGATCGCGCTCGGACCTGTGTTTGTACAGGGTCTCGCCCTCCAGGAGCATGTTGTCCTCGGGGACGACCACCGGGCCTCCCGAAGGGGAAGCCTCCGGGGGAGGGGGGACCGGTTCGGCCGGCGCGGGAGACGCCGTCGCCGGCGCGAGGGTCGAGTCCACCCTCTGGAGGGTCTTGACCGGGTTCTGGGCGAGCGCGGAGGCCGAGGCCAGCAGCGCCAGGGCCGACACGCCGAGGAAGATCGTGCCTGGTCTCATGGCTTGTTCTCCAGCCCCTGGAAAGCCTCGGGGTTCTGCATGTAGACGACGGAGTTGAACTTGGCCGTGATGGTCGCCCCCTTGCGCGTGGACGAGGCCATGTCCAGGTTGGTGATGTTCACGATGCGCCGCATGTGGGCGACCTTGTCGAAGAAAAGGGCGAGATCGTGGTAGCCGCCCCCCACCTCGATCCCGTAGGCCTGCTCGGAGTAAAGCTCCCTCTTCGCCACGGGGGTCGGGTTGATCCGCAGGATATTCAGGTTCTGATCCCGCGCGTAGCTCTGAAAGACGCGCAGGAGCTTTCCGGTTTCGGGATCCAACGGGATGATGGACTTGAGGACCTCGAGGTCGCGTCGGATGAGGTCGATCTGCCGGTTCAGCTCATCCACGCGACGCATGGCCTCCTTGCCCTGCTGGATCTGGCCCTCCAGTTCGTCGCGCTGTTGGCGCCGGCTCTGCAAGGTGGTTCTCTGGTCCGCCAGAAACACGAACCAGGTCGCGGGGAAGATGAGCCCGCAGAAAAGGAGGGTGACCACCAACTGGGCCCATTTGGGGAGCTTCGCGAAGCGGTCCATGGGCGCCTCCTCCTATTCCATCCCGCCGGAGTCGTCCGACGCGGGCTTGGACCGGGCCCTCGCGGAGGTCGCCTGAGGCTTCGCCTCCTCGACCTTCGGCTTGAAGCCGCCCGGATGGTAATTCATGCTCAACTTATAACTGTACGTCTCCTCGGCGCCCGACTGCTGTTGCACCTCTCCCAGCTGGACGTTGGCGAATTCAGAGATGGCCACGAGGTTGTCGTAGAGCGTCGAGATGGTCTTGATGCTCTTGGCGGCGCCCGTCAGCTCGATGGTCTGGTTGTTCTGCTTGACGGCGTTGTACCAGGCGCCCTCGGGGAGCACCTCCACGAGGCGGTTCATGAGCTTCACGGGGATGCTCTGCTGGTCCTTGAGCTCTTTGATCTGATCCACCTTGGCGGCGTACTCGGTCTTTTTCTTTTCCAGCTCGGCGACTTTTTCTCGGGCCCCCTCGTACTTCTTCAGCTCCACCTTCTGCCTTTCGATTTCCACGGCGAGACTGTGGTTCTGCATGAGGAGCCAGGCCCCGTACCCGCCGGTGGCCACCACCGTGGCCAGGAGGAGGGCAACGTAGATTCCCCAAGGCGGCGCCTCTTCGGTGGGGCCCGCCACGGCCACCATCGGCGGCCCGCCCGGCCCTCCCCGTTTCGTGCCCCGCCCTTCCCTGAGCAGATTGATTCGGATCATCTAATCCCCCATCTTGCGCAAGGCCAGCCCCACCGCCACGCCGAAGTGCGGGGCCAGGCGAGTCAGGGTGTCCATGGGGAACTCCCGCTCGTCGACCGTCACGTTCTGGAAGGGGTTCATGACCTCCACGGGCACGCCGAAAAACTGACTCAGGTAGCGGTCCAGGTTGGTGACCTGGCTCCCGCCGCCCGCGAGTACGATCTTGTGGATGGTGCCCTCCCCCGTCGTCACCTTGAAGAAGTCGAGGGACTTCTTCAAGTCCGCTCCGAACTCCTCGGTCATGGCGTTGAGGATGGGCGCCGCCTGCTCCGGCCGCACCCCCTGAACGGTCTCGCCCTTCTTGAGGGCTTCGGCCTGGTTGAAGGTGAGGTTGAGCTCACGCTGGAGGGTGTCCGTGTAGTTGTTGCCTCCCGCCTGGATGTCCCTCCAGAACAAGGGGGTGTCTCCCTTCAGGACGCAGATGTTGGTCGTGCTCGCGCCGATGTTCACGAGGGCGGCGACTTCTCCTCCATGGATGGGGTAGTTGATCTCGAAGGCGTTCTGCATGCTGAAGACGTCCAGGTCGAGGACGGTGGCGTTGAGGCCCGCCTGGCCGAGGATGGAGGTGTACTCGGCGATGAGGTCCCGCTTCACGGCCACGAGCAGCACGCTCAGGTTTCCCGTGGCGGGGTCCGTCTCGAGGACCTGGTGATCGATCTTCACCTCCTCGATGTCGAAGGGGATGTACTGTCCGGCTTCCCACTGAATGGCCTCGTTGAGCTCGGCCTCGCTCATCGCCATCATGGAGATGCGTTTCACGATGACCGAGTTGCCGTCCACCGAGGTGGCCACGTTGAAGTTCTTTACCCCTCGGTCGCGCACCAGGCGGCTGATGGCGTCGATCACGGCACCGGAATCCATGATCGTGCCGCCGACGATGGCTTCCGCGGGTAGCTGTTCGATGCCGAAGGCCTTCAATTGGTAGCCTTTGCCCTTGCCCAGATCCTTGAGTTCCACCATCTTCACGGCGGAGGAACCGATATCCAGGCCCAACAGGTTTTTGCTCTTTCCAAAGAACACCTTCGTTTCCCCTTTTGAAAGCGCCTAAAGACCCCCAAACTTAATGCTCTTGTTTAACATATCGAACGAAGAACCGAAAGTCAAGTACAGAATGGCCCTGCCCTTCCCCGTTGGGCAAATTGTAGGACTCCCCGCCGCCGGGGCGCAAGATGGGGAGAGCCGCCCGCGCGGACGAACCCTCCCGGGCCGAACCGCCTTCCGTCCCCGCGCCCTTGGCCCTATCCGACTGATTTTCCTATGGTTGCGCGTCCTTTCCCGGCTCCACCGGGCGGATGCGGGTTCTTGTCAGCCCACCCCCCTGGGTGGTACGGTGTAAGGCGCCACGGAGAATGGACCCCGTGGACTCCAGAAAGGAGCCCCCCATGGCCGATCCCGCCGCCGGTAGGAGCGCGGGGGCCGTCCGCCGCGTCTCGGACCTCCTGAAGGACCAGGATCTTCCGTTCAACCTGGAAGCCGAGAGGGCCCTTCTCGGAGCCGTCCTCCTGACCGATTCGCTCTTCGACGAGGTCCACGAGCAGGTGTCTTCGGAGGACTTCGCCCTCCCTTCCCACCGGAAGATTTACACGACCTTCGAACAGCTTCGGGAGGCCAACCGCCCCATCGACCTCGTCACCGTCACCGAATGGTTACATCACAAGGGGTGGCTGGAGGCCGTGGGCGGGGCCGAATACGTGGCGGATCTCGTCTCGGGCATTCCACGGCTCACCACCCTCTCCCACTACGCCCAGATCATTCGCGGCCGCTCCCTCCTCCGCCAGCTCATCGAACGGGCCAGCGGAATCATCGCCGAGGCCTACTCGTCGCCCCAGGAGCCGCAGGAGGTGTTGGCCCAGGCCGAACAGCGCATCCTGGAGCTCGGCGACCGGACCATCCGGTCGACGCTGCTGCCGCTCCGAACCCTGGCCGGGGAGGCGGCCATCAAGCTCGACGCCCTCTCCAAGCGGGGGGAGCACGTAACGGGCGTGGCCACTCATTTCCAGAAACTCGACGAACTGACGGCCGGCTTCCAGCCCTCGGATTTCATCATCCTCGCGGCCAGGCCCTCCGTCGGCAAGACCGCCCTCGCCCTCTCCATTGCCTACAACGTCGCCAGGAGCGGCAAGTCGGTGGCCTTCTTCAGCCTCGAAATGAGCGCCGAGCAGATTTTCTTCCGCCTCCTCTCCATGGCCAGCGGCCTCGATTTCCAGATGATCCGGACGGGAAAACTGAACAAGGCTCGGCTCGCCGAGGCCGGGATGAAAATGGAGGAGATCGCCGCCCTCCCCATCTACATTGACGACTCCTCCGCCCAGACCATTCTTGAAATGGGGGCCAAGCTGAGGCGCCTGAAGACCTCCCAGGCCCTCGACCTGGTGATCGTGGATTACCTCCAGCTCATCAAGGTCGTGGGAAAGATCGAGAACCGGAACCAGGAGGTGAGCCTCATCTCCCGATCCCTCAAGGCCCTGGCCAAAGACCTGAAGGTCCCCGTGGTCGCTCTTTCCCAGCTCTCCCGGGCCGTGGAGAAGCGCGGGGAAGGGCGGGAGCCCATGCTCTCCGACCTTCGGGATTCGGGCTCCCTCGAACAGGATGCCGACGTGGTCCTCTTTCTCCACAGGCAGGTTTTCGCCCGAGAGGAGGATCAGGACGCGCGCAACCGGGCCAGGCTCCTCATCGCCAAGCAGCGAAACGGCCCCACCGACGACATGGAACTCACCTTCCTTCCCTGGAGGGTCCAGTTCGCGGATTACCTCCCCGAGGCCCCGGAGGGCATGGGTGTCTGAAAGCGACTCCCCCAATCTGCGCCCCACGGTCTTGCGCGTGGACCTGGACGCGCTGTCCCTCAACGCCACCGCACTGAAAACCGCCGGCGGGGGCCGTCCCCTCCTGGCCGTCGTGAAGGCGAACGGGTACGGCTGCGGCGCGGCCCACGTGGCGCGGGCGGCCCTGCGGGGAGGCGCTTCCTGGCTGGGCGTGGCCCTGGCCGAGGAGGGGATCCAGCTTCGCGAGAGGGGGATTGTCGCTCCCATCCTTCTGCTCGGTCCCGTTCCTCCCACGCAGGCGGGTCTGCTCCTGGACCATGGCCTGACCCCCGCCCTCTATTCCCTGTCGTTCCTCCAGGCGCTGGAGGAGGCCGCGGAACGCACCGGCCGGAGCGCCGAGGTCCACCTCAAGCTGGACTCGGGAATGGGCCGCGTGGGCTTTCGTCCAGAGGAGATCCCGGACCTGCTGGGGGCTCTGCGCAGGTCTCCCCGGGTGTCCGTCGCGGGCATCTTCTCCAACCTGGCCAGCGCCGACGACCCGCGGTCCGATCAGACGGCCCACCAGGTCCGCGCGTTCCAGGACATGGTCGAAACCCTCCGCCGGGCCGGCATGGAACCGGCCTGGGTTCACCTGGCCAATTCTTCGGGCCTCCTGGCCCATCCGGACACCCACCTGACCCTGTGCCGTCCGGGGCTCACGCTCTTCGGCCTCCGGCCCTCGGCGGACCTTCCCGACCCGGGGCTGAGACCCGTTCTGTCGTTTTCCACCCGGATCGCTCAGATCAAGCGGGTCCCCCCGGGCACACCCGTGGGATACGGCGCCACCTATGTCACTTCCTCCTCGAAACGCCTGGGAATCCTGCCCGTTGGGTACGGGGACGGACTTCCGAGGGCCCTTGGAAACGTGGGCCACGTCCTCATCGAAGGCGCCGCGTGCCCAATCGTGGGACGGGTATCCATGGACCTCGTGGCGGTGGACCTCGACCCGGCGCCCGGAGCCGTGGAGGGAGGACCGGTCTGCCTGTGGGGCAGCGAGGGGACTTTGAACGCGAGCCCCTGGGACTGGGCCCGGTGGTCCGGGACCATCCCCTACGAGGTGATGACCGGTATTTCTTGTCGGGTGGCCCGCCGCTACGCCGAGGGGGGACGCGAATGGACCGAGTTCCTGCTGAACTCCGGCGGTCCCTTAGCCTGAGGAGCGCGGCGCCGTGAGGCGGAGCCCCGCCGCCAGGAGGACCGCTCCCGCCAGGAGAGCCACCCCCCCCGCCCAGAGCCCATCCCCCATGGCGGGCCCGGCCGCCGGTCCCAGGCGCAATGCCGCCAGGACCATCCCGTTGTGGATTGCGTGGCCCAGGATCGCCAGGGCCAGATTGCCGGTCCGCACCACCACCGCCGCGAGGGAAGCGCCGAGAACGGCCACGGGCAGAAACCGGTAAACCGAGCCGTGGAACAAGGCGAAGGCGGCCCCGGAGAGGAGGCAGGCCGGTAGCTCGGGAATCTCCCTCAGGCTGGCCAGCAGGGCGCCCCGAAACAGGGACTCTTCGCAAATGGCCGGCACCAGTGCGAACACGATCCATTGAACCCCAAGGGGGTAGGAGGAAAGGAGCGCGCGCAGAGCCGCGTCTTCCCCTCCGCCTCCAGGAAGCCTAGAGAGCCACGCGGCCGCCGACAGGGCGAGCAGGGACCCCCCGGCCACGAGGCAGAGGGCCGCTCCCGCCTCCTTCGGCCCGGGACGGCGAAAGGGGAAGGCCAG
>JBFMHB010000030.1 GCA_040752915.1 Acidobacteriota bacterium | reverse complement strand
GCGGCCGCCTCGGCTTCCTTGCACTCGGCCCACCGGCGCCGGGACGCGCCTTCCTCCGCTTCGCTCCGGAAGGCAGGCCGCACAAAACGGGCCCAAAAAGATCTTGGACAGGCTTCCCGCCTTTCCCCTTTCAGCCGGCGAAAGATGGCCCGCGGCGCACCCCCCTTGACAACGCGGGGGGGGGGTAGATTCGAACCCATGGAACCCGTTGGACCGATTCCGCCGCCCGGAGGACGGAGAGGGGTTTGGAGGCGGCCGTCTCAAGAGGGGGAGAAGAATGAAGGAGAAAGACGCCGAAGGGAGATGGCACAGCAAGTCCTTGCTCCGAAGAGTCCTGGGGGGTACTCTTCTGGCGGCAGGGCTTGAGGATGGCCAAGAAAGGCAGAAGAGGCAGAAGGCCTGTCTCTACAATGTCCGCACATTCCCGCGAACCCGCCCGTTTTCCCTCCTTCCTGGGTTCGCAACATCGAAAACAACCCTTTGAGAACCACCCATGCTGACACGGTCTTTTTCTGCAGAAACTAGGCAAGCCATGGAGAAAGGATGCCGCATAGGCCTGGCGAGTCCGTTGCTTCTGGCCGCATTGGGACTGGCGGTCAGGATACACGCGGCGACCTGTTCGGAGTACATCCCCGTCCAATGCGCTTCCGTCCGGGATGCGGCGGCAGGCGTACCGTGGACCGTAGAACACACTGCGAAATTGCAGGAGATCTTCTCTTCGGTGGATACGGTTCAGCAATTCCTCTGCACCTTCGTATACCCCTACGATGAAGATTCCCCGTCTTACAGCGTTGTGTCCCGGGCCTACACGGGTCTGACGTTTCAAGACGAGGAGGGCGCAACCTATCCGGAGTTCGACGTCCACGTGTACCAGGAGTACGGGTTCGTAGACCTCCATGGTGACGGCAGGGTCGCTCTGCTGTGCGTTGCAGAAAACGGGAAAGCCGATTATCTGGTCCTGGTCGAACAAGTTGGCGGTCTGTTTCACCAGCGCAGAATCGGCAATCAAGGAGAATACCCGACCCTCGCCAGTCGTCTTTATCGTCCAGAGGGATCCGGGGGTAACCGCATCCTGGCCGACGAAATCCTGGAGTGGCCTGAGGGATGGGCTTTTGCGGACGGATTGCCCGGGATCCCGCACGTGTACGAATGGAACGGGCAGGACTGGGTCCTGGCGGACACGAAGCACAAGGACTACTACGCCAAGGTGGTCTTGCCGCCCCTGGAGGCGAAGCTGGCCCAAGGACCCTGCCCGGGCGAGGACGCAGCCCTCCAGGCCAAGTGCCGCTACGGGCTGGAGAAGGAAATCGCCGCCGTGAAGGCCATCCTCGCCGCGCCGTAGGCGGGCGACAGCGAGACCTTCGGTGGATTCCCGCTACCCCTTCCGGGCGGGTTCCGGGGCGAGGGGCGCCGATGGCGCGGCGGAAGGGATCGCCAGACGGAAGGGCTGGAGGCGGGCGTACCCGGCGGACCGCCAGAGCCACTCCGCGGGTCCGAAACGGTACCGCCTCAGCCACCAGGCGCTTGCCGCCACCTGGATCGCGTAGAAGGAGGCGGCGATTCCCAGGCCCGCCGCGGAGCCGATCTTGCCGTACAGGCCGAGGCCCCAGCCGTAAAACACCGCCGTCATGACCAGGCTCTGGAGAAGGTACTGGGTGAGCGCCATGCGGCCCGCCGCGGCGACGGCGTCCAGGAGACTCCGCGCCCGGCCGCTCTGCCAGAGCAGGAGGAGCAAGGCGCCGAATCCCAGCCCGAGAAGGGGCATGTGGTAGATCTGCGAGAGGCTCAGGGGCAGGGCCAGGAGTTTGGCCCAGGGGCCGTGGCTCCGGGCGTATTCCGCGAGGGGACGGATGAAGAGGTTGACGCCCCCCGTGGCCAGCCCCAGACCGCTGAGCCAGAGGGCCGCGCGCCGGATCCTGGGCAGGTTCGTCGCGGGGTTCTGCAAGATGCCGGACCGCCAGACGGCGAGGCCCACCAGGAAGTTCAGGAGGACGAGAACCAGCCCCCCGGCCATCATGCCCAGGTGTTCGAGGTAATCCTGCAGGCGGAACACCAGGATGTCCCACCATCCCGTCTGGCCGTATCCCTCCAGGAGCTTTTGCGCCATGGCCGACGCATCGGCGAGGGCCTGGGCGCGCCTCTCGCCGTTCTGCGGGGAAGAGAGGCGGACGAAGCCGAAGATGGCGCCGGCCACCCCGGCGAGCCCGAGGAGGGTCCCCAGCCAGATGTGAAGAGTTCGTGTCCTTCGCTTCAGGAAGGCGAAGAGCGGGAGGGCCATGAGGGCGTACATCGTGAGGATGTCTCCGTTCCAGATCAGCACGATGTGGGCCGCCCCGATGGCGAAGAGGGCTCCGATCCTCCTGAGCGCGAAACCCCAGAAGGAGCCCCCGCGCGCGAGCTTTCGTTCCATCTGGATGGACAGGCCCACGGCGAAGAGCATGGAGAAGAGCGTCATGGCCTTGCCCTCGACCAGGAGGGACAGGAGGTCGTCCACGCAGTCGTTGAGAAAGCCGGGGTGGGTGTGGCCGCTCCATACGAAGAGTTCGTAAGGGCCTCGGAAGAAGTATTGGAGGTTCATGGCCAGGACGCCGAAGAGGGCCGCGCCCCGGATGAAGTCGATGTGGGCCAGGCGCTCCTCCGGCAGGGCCGGAGCGAACTCTCCCGTCTCGTCACCCGGAATGGGCTCGCCTTGGATGGGCGCCGGCTTCGGCGTGATCTCAGGATGGTTCATGGATTCCCCTCCTCCCATGGTGCTCCGTGCCGGCCAATCGCTTGAGTCTACGTCGGGCGAGGGTCTTTGGTTCCAGCGAGGCGGGCCGGCCGGCGCGGCTTCCCGTTCCCCCCCTCCCGCGCTATCCTGAATGGGGAGGCGCCGTGGGCCTGAGGATCCTCGACCGGTACATCCTTCGGGAGATGGCGGGGCCCTTCGCCATCGGGCTCGTGGTGTACTCCTTCTTCTTCCTCATCAATCTCCTTTTCCAGCTGGCGGGCCTGGTCATCCAGCAGGGCCTCTCGGCCTCGGCGAGCGGGGTCCTCTTCCTGCTGAGCCTGCCCAACCTCCTTGCCTACACGATCCCCGTGGCGCTCCTGGTGGGCACCATCATCGCCTACGGCCGACTGTCGGCGGACAGCGAGATCGTGGCCATGCGCGCGGGCGGCCTTCGGGGGGCCGCCTTTCTTCGGGCCCCCCTCCTGTTCGGAACGGCCCTCTTCGCGCTCCTCCTGGCCTTCAACCTGTGGCTCATCCCCGCCTGCCGGGCCCAGTCGGACCGGATCCAGACCGAATCGGCCCAGGCCCTGAACCTGGTCCGGCTCCTCAAGCCCGGGGCCTTCTTCGACCGGGTGCCGGGCGTGCTCCTCTACGCGAGGTCGGCGGACGTGGCCGCAGGCCGGTACGAAGGGGTCTTCGTCTTCAACCGGACAGGCCCCTCGGTGGACATCCTCACCCTCGCGGACTACGGAAGGGTGGTGCGCTCCCCCGAGTCGGGCACCCTCACGTTCCTTTTGGAGAAGGGCGAGACGATCCAGTTCAACCGGAAGACGCCGGGCAAGGTCCAGGTGGCGACCTTCGAGGAGCAGGCCCTCACGGTCGAGACCGCCCCCGACACGGCGAAGAGCCAGCGCAAGAGCCTGACGGAGTTGTCCACGCGCGAACTCCTGGGGCGCCTCCGACTCCCCCAGGGGAACGCGGGAGCCCAGGAGGCGGAGCGGATCCGCAACGGCCTCTCCTACGAACTCCACCGGCGCCTGGCCACCGCCTTCGCCGCCCTCATCTTCGTCCTGGTGGGCGTGCCCCTGGGCATGGTGAACCTGCGGGGCGGCAAGGGCGCCGGCTTCAGCCTCTCCCTCATCGTCCTCCTGGTCTACTGGATCCTTCTGTCGGCCCTGGCGGACCTGGCGGTGGCGGGGAAGGTCCGGCCCGACGTGGCCGCCTGGTTCCCCGATGCCCTCCTCCTCTTCGCCGGGCTACTCTTCCTGGCCCGGAAGGACCGGATGGCCGAGCCGCTTTGGATGCGCCCCTTCCTGCTCCTCTTTCCTTCCCGGGAGCCCTCGTCTGCAGGCACGTCCCCCCGGGGGAGGTTCCGGCTCGGGTCCTGGCTCAAGATCCTGGACCGGTACCTCCTGGGGCAGATGCTCCGCTACGCCTTGCTCATCGGGCTCTCCGTGCTCCTTCTGGACTGGATCATCGAGATCCGGGGGCTCTCCGAGTTTCTCTCGGGGGCCGACAAGGGGAAGGTCCTCTTCAAGTACCTCCTCGCCCGTTCGCCCGAGGTGCTCACGCTCCTGGCCCCCCTCGCCGTGCTCATGACGGTGCTGGTGACCTTCGGAATCCTGGAGCGGACGAACGAACTGACGGCGCTGAAGGCCTCGGGCATCTCCCTCTTCCGGCTCTGCCTCCCCGCCCTGGCCCTGGGCGCCGCGGCGGGGTTCCTCACGTGGGGGTTCCAGGAGGCCGTGGTGCCCGCCGCCAGCCGGAAGGCCCTGAACCTGCGCGACAAGCTCAAAAACTACACGGCCCGGAACGTGGCCAGCACCATGGACGTGTGGCTCTTCGCGCCGGACCGAGGGGCCCTCTTCCATTACAACCACTACGACGCCCGCTCCAAGTCCTTTCAGGGGTTCTCGGTCTACGGCCTGGACCCGGACCGGTTCCGGATCCGCAGCCGCACCTTCCTCAAGCGCAGCTCCTTTTCGGAGAAGACGAGCCTCGAATACGCCAAGGGATGGAGGTGGGACCGCGGGGCGAGGCCCGCTTTCGAGGAACTGGCGCCGGGGCGGCTCGACGTGAAGCTCCCACTGGATTACTTCGTCCTGCCGCCCCAGCGGGAGGGCCGGTACTTCTCCTCTTCGGAGCTGAGGCGTCTGATCCGGCGGCTGGAGGAGCGGGGGTTCCCCGCCGATCAGCAGCGAATGGACTACTACAAGAAGTTCTCCGAAGGAAGCGCGCCCCTCGTGCTCCTCCTCGCCGGGCTCCCCTTCGCATTCCTGGCGGGCCGCAGGGGCTCCCTGTACGGCATCGCCATCGCGCTCCTCCTCGTGGTGGGGTTCTACACGCTCTCGGCGGTGTTCAACTCCGTAGGGGTCATGGCCTGGCTCGACCCTGCCCTGGCCGCGTGGGCGCCCGCCTTCCTCTTCGCCTGCGCGGGGGGCTTCCTGCTCCTCAACCTTCGAACCTGACGCTCCCTCGCGTTGACGGCAGCCGGCCAAAGGGGATAAGTTGAAAGGCGGTTCCACCCCCGGCTGGGGGGAGCGGAGGTTCTTGCCATGCGCCGGAAAACCGCGTTGTGGGTCGCCGCCGTCGCGTCCGCCGCGTTCATCCTGACTCCCGAGGCCCGCCTCCGGGTCGGCGATTCCCTCGACGCCCGGATCGAGAGCCCCCATCCCGTGCGGGGAGGGATGTGGAGCCAGGAGGTCGTCCTTCCGGGGGCCACCTTCCTCAGGTTCCACCTGGACACGCTGGACCTCGGTCCCGAGGATCTCTTCCTCCTCCACGACGGGGCGGGCGCGCTGGTTTTCTCCCACGTGGGGCCCCTCGATGGCCGGTGGCTGCCCTCCGTGGACGGCGATCGGGCGGTGCTCGAGGTCTGGCCCGCAGAGGGCTCCATGCCCTGGGGGCTCGTAGTGGACGGCCTGGCCCGCGGGTCGGAGCGAATCCTCGCCGAATCGGCGGACCTCGATCCCGAGTCCATCTGCGGCTCCAACGACTCCCGCGATCCGGCCTGTTACGGTCCTTCCCTCCGCTCGGCCGGGGACGCGGTGGGGCGGATGCTCTTCGAGGACGATGGCGGGGGCTGGTACCTTTGCACCGGGTCCCTCGTTTCGCCTTACGAGCACTTCCTGACGAACAACCACTGCGTGGATTCGGAGAGCGAGGCCAACTCCCTGGAAGTGCGGTGGCGCTACCAGTACTCGGGGTGCGGCACCGGGGTTCCCTCCACGGAAACCACCACCACCGGAGCCCATTTCCTCTCGACGAACCAGAAGCTCGACTACAGCCTCCTGTACTTCGAATCGGACGATCCGGCCGCCCGGTACGGCCACCTCACCCTCGGGGACTCCACGCCCGCCACGGGAACGCGGATCTGGATCCCTCAGCACCCCGGGGGGAGCCCGAAGCGGTTCGGCGTCGCTTCCGATTTGGACGCGGGCGGAAACGCCACGATCCAGGCGGTGGGCCTCAAGGGGAACGCCAAGAACTCCGACGTGGGGTACTTCGCGGATACCGAGGGCGGCTCCTCGGGCTCCCCCGTCCTGACCTACAGCGAGCCCTACCGGGTGGTGGCCCTCCACCACTTCGGAACGGGCGGCGCCGCCTGCGACTCCTCGGCCATGAATCAGGGCGTGGACATCGGTAAGATCGCTCCGGAGGTGGCCCCGTATCTGGAGGCCCCCCAGGCGGCCACCATGAAGAAGGTGTCCACCCCCTCCTTCCGGTTCGTCGTCACCGGGACCCACTTCACGCCCCACACCACGGTCACGATCAACGGGGCGGCTTGGTCCAGTGTTGCGTACAAGTCGAGCACGAAACTCGTGATCCAGGGCGGAGCGGACTTGAAGTCCCAGGTCCCCAAGAACACCCCCGCCACCTTCACCTTCGCCAACCCGGGCATTCCTGCCACCACCTTCGTGTGGCAGTGGCCCTAGGCGGCGCTTTCGGATGAGGCTTCCATGAAGATCCTGTCGGGAGCGGCGGCGGCCGCCGCCGCCAAGGGGAGCGCCCTGCAGGCGTTGTGGACCTTCCCCTCCATTGTCGGAAGCGCCTTCATGATCGCCTGGGCCGCCGAGTCGGCCCAGTTTTTCATGTCGCAAGGCCTTTCCCTGGCCATCCTGGCCTGGGTCCAGACCCTTCCCGAATTCGCGGTGGAGGCCGTCATCGCGTGGCAGGCCCCCCGCACTCCCGACGGCATCCACCTGGTGTCGGCCAACTTCACCGGGGCCGTCCGGCTCCTCGTGGGTCTCGGGTGGCCCATGATTTACGCTACGGCGGCCGTCTTCCACCGCCGAAAGTACGGAAGGCCCCTCAACGTCATCCGCCTGGAGCCGGAGCACAGCGTGGAGGTCATGGGCCTCCTGGCCGGTGTCCTGTATTTCACGGTCGTCGGGCTCAAGAGCCGTCTCTCCATCTGGGACGGGATCATCCTGACGGGCATCTACGCGGTGTACATGTTCGTCCTGAACCGCATCCCGCCCAAGGAGCTCGAGGATCCCGAGGGCGAGGAGTGGCCCATACGGAAGATCGTGGTCATGGCCCCCTGGAGGCGGAACCTGACCATCGGGTTCCTGTTCATCGGCGGGGCTGTCCTCATCTACTTCACGGCCGAGCCCTTCCTCCACTCCCTGCTGGCCATGGCCCTTTCCCTGGGGGTCTCCCAGTACGTGTTCGTCCAGTGGGTGGCTCCCTTCCTGAGCGAGTTTCCGGAGAAGCTGTCGGCCTTCTACTGGGCCCGGCGGATCACCGGCGCGCCCATGGCGCTCATGAACATGGTCTCCTCGAACATCAACCAGTGGACCATGCTCGCGGCCATGATCCCCTTCGTGTACGCGCTCTCCGCGGGACACGTGGAGCCCATCCCCTTCGACCACGCCCAGCGGTTGGAGATCTTTCTGACTCTGGCCCAGTCGGCCTTCGCCGCCTGCCTCCTCGTCAACATGGCCTTGGCCTGGCACGAGGCCCTGGTCCTCTTCGCCCTCTTCGCGGCCCAGTTCTTCATCCCCTCGCTGAGGGAGGAGGTCACGATCCTCTATTTGGCCTGGGTCTGCTATGAGGTGCTGAGGTGGCTCATGCGCTACGAGCGCCCGGCGGCCTTCATCGAGTTCGGAAGGCTCTTTCGGGAGAGGGTGCTGAAGCGGGGCTGAGTCCGCGGGAAGAAGGGGCGCCCTCCGCGGCGTTTTGCCAGTGGGCCGCTCCGCTGGGGCGGGGGAGTCTCGAGTGGATCCGAGCTTTTACAAGACTCTTCTCGACAACCTGTATGACGGCGTCTACTTCGTGGACCGGGAAAGGCGCATCACCTATTGGAACCGCGGCGCGGAGCGCATCACCGGGTACTCCGCGGCGGAGGTCCTGGGCCATCGGTGCATGGACAACCTCCTGGCCCACGTGGATCTGGAGGGGTGCGCGCTCTGCACGGGGGCTTGCCCCCTGGCGCGGACCATGGCCGATCGTGCCTCCAGGGAGACCGAAGTCTACCTCCACCACCGGGACGGCCACCGCGTGCCCGTCCTCGTGAGAACGGCGCCCATCTTCGGGTCCGACGGCGCCGTGACGGGCGCCGTGGAGGTCTTCACGGAGCACACCTCCCGCGTCGCCGCCCTCGAACAGGTGAAGGTCCTGGAGAGGCTGGCCTACCTGGACCCCCTTACGGAGCTTCCCAACCGCCGCTTCGCCGAGATGGGTCTCGACGCGGCCCTCAATGAGCTCAACCGCTTCGGCTGGCCCTTCGGCGTCCTCATGATGGACCTGGACCGGTTCAAGGAGATCAACGACGGGTTCGGCCACGAGGCGGGCGACCGGGTTCTCCGCATGACGGCCCGCACCTTGGCGTCGGCCTCCCGCTCCTTCGACCTCGTGGGTCGGTGGGGAGGCGAGGAGTTTCTCGCCGTCGTAAAAAACGTTTCACCGGCGGGGCTTCGGGCCGCGGGGGAGAAATTCCGGTTTCTCGTGGAGAGCTCGAATCTGGAAATAGCCGGGCGCCGGGTCTCGGTGACCCTCTCCGTGGGGGCCGCCTCCGCTTCCCCGGGGGAGGAAGCCGGCGAACTCCTGAAGCGCGCCGATGAGGCGCTCTACGCCAGCAAGAACGCCGGCCGGAACCGGGTGACCCTGGCCCGGAGGAATTCGAGGGTGGAGGCGGGGGGGGCCTAGGGACAAGGATCGGCCCTTCGCTGGCGCCCACCGGTCTCAGCGCACCTCGCCGGGAAGAACCCATCGTCCCAAAGTCCCGTCCCTTTTTCTCAGCAGGTCCGCCATATGGCGGTCGCCCAGGTCGAAGGCGAGCCCCAGGGGCGTGAACCCGTCCGCGTTTCTCAAATGCGTGTCCGCCCCCTTTTCCAGAAGGGAGGCCACCGCCGGGGCGAGCTGGCGGCGGACGGCCGCGTGAAGTGGCGTGTCGCCCTTTTCATCCCGTGCGTTCGGGTCCGCCCCCCCGTCGATCAGGAGCTGGGCGAGGCGCGCGTCCCTCCTCAGAATGGCCGCGTGGAGGGGAGTCCGCCCTTCCCGATCCCGTGCGGCCGGGTCGGCGCCCCGCTCGAGGAGGAGTCCGGCCAGTCCGCCTCGAAATCCCTCGGAGGCCTCGAAGAGGGGGGTTCGCCCCTCCCCGTCCGAAACGTTGGGATCGGCGGCCGACTCCAGAAGCCTCAGAACCAGGTCCTTCCGGCCCAGGGCCACGGCGGCGTGGAGGGCGGTGCGACGCTCGGGCGGAGCGGAGCGCGAGGGGTCGGCTCCGGCGTCCAACAGAAGGGCCAGCAATCTCCGGTCACCCGAATCGGCGGCCAGGACCAGGGGCGGGGTCACGCCGCCGCCTGTCCCGTCCGGGGAGGCCCCGGCGGCCAGGAGGGAGGCCGCCATCTCACCGTCCCCCAGATCCACCGAAAGGGCCAATGCGGTGTTTCCGTCGAAATCGGCCGCGTCCGGATTCGCGCCGGCCTTCAGGAGCCGCCGGACCTCCTCCCGCTCCCCGCTGCGCACGGCCTTCAACAGCTCCGCCTCGATGGGTCTTCCCAGAACAGCGCCCCGGCCTCTCAAGACCTCGGCCGTTTCGGAATGGCCCCGTTCCACGGCCGCCGTGAGGGGAGTGGCCCCGTCTGCCGTTTCGGCGGACACGTCCGCTCCCGCCGCCAACAGGCGCAGGGCCGCTTCCGTGGCCCCGGAGCCCGCGGCGGCGTGCAGAGCCGTCCGCCCGTCCTTGTCCCGGGCCGATACGTCGGCGCCCCGCGCCAGGAGTAGCCCAAGGGTTTCGGTCTCTCCCGAGGCGGCGGCGTAATGGAGGGCGGTGCGTCCCTGCGAATCGGCCTCGCTCGGGTCCGCCCCCGCCTCCAGAAGGACTCGAACCGTCTCGGGGGATCCCACGGAGAGAGCGAGATGCAGGGGGGTCTCGCCGGCCCCCTCCGTGGCCGGGGAGTGGGAGGCCCCGGCGTCCAGGAGCCTCCGCACCGACTCCGCTCTTCCCGTGGATGCCGCTTCGTGGAGGGGCGTGCGCCCCTCTCGGTCCCGCACGTTGGGGTCGGCCCCCGCATCGAGAAGGAGATCCCGAATCTCCGGGGCGTCCGCCTCCACCGCGAAGTGCAGGGCCGTCCGGCCCTGTTCGTCCCGGACGTCGGGGTTGGCCCCGAGGGCCAGGATATCCGCCAGACTTTCGGTGTTTCGAGTGGCCGCCGCCCAGATCAGAAGGGGCAGTCCGAAGGGCCCCGCGGCGCCGTCCACGTCCCCGGAGCCCAGCCGGGCGCCTCCCTTTCTCAGGGCCTCCACGGCGGCGAATCGGCCCAGCCGGAGGGCCCTCCCCAGGGGAGTCTCCTGGCGGATGTTGCGCGCGGCGGTGGAGGCGCCCCGGGCCAGCAGCGCCGAACAGATTTCGGCGTCGTTGGCCGATGCCGCCAGGTGCAGGGGCGTATCGCCCGAGACGTTGGGGGCGTCCGGGTCCGAACCCCATGCGAGCATCAGAGAAACCACCTCGTCCTTGGCGTGGAAGCAGGCCCAGTGGAGAGGCGTCCAGTCGTCCAGGTCCCGGTCACCCACGCCGGCACCCTGGACGAGGAGATGCTCGCAGGCTTCCTTGTGCCCGGCCATGGCCGCCAGGTGGAGGGGGGTGAACCCCTCGGCGGTGCGCGCCTTGAGCCGGGCTCCCCGGGACAGGAGCAGGTCGGCGATCTCCCGCTGGCCCACCAGGGCCGCCACGTGCAGGGGGGTGTATCCGTCTCCGCTCTCGGCGTGGAGGGAGGCTCCGCCGAGGAGGAGGACCGCCACGGCCTCCTTGCTCCCGGCGTGAACCGCCCAGTGGAGGGCCGTCTCCCCCGTGCGTGTCCGGGCGTCGGGATCCGCTCCCGCCTGCAGCAAGATCGAGCAGAGGGCCGCGTGTCCCCTCCGGGCGGCGAAGTGGAGGGCCGTCCAGCCGTTGTCGTTCTTCGCCCGGACGTCGGCCTTGGCCGCCAGGAGGGCCGCGACGGCTTCGGGCGACCCGTCCGCGGCGGCCGTGTGGAGCGGGCGGACCCCTTCCGCGGAGGTGGCATTGACGTCGGGGGAGCGCTCCAGAAGGAGCCGCAGGGTGTCCAGGTCGGAGGAGGCCGCCGCCAGGTGAAGGGGAAGGAACCCCTCGCGGTTCCTCGATTTCGGGTCGGCGCCCGCCTGGAGGAGAAGTCGGCACACCTCGGCGCGGCCGCGGTGGGCCGCCTGGTGGAGAGCCGTGAGGCCTTGCCCGTCGGTGGCGGCGGGGGAGGCGCCCTGGGTCAGAAGGTAGGCGCAGACGTCGGCGCGCCCCGCGGAGGCGGCCCACATGAGCGCCGTCCAACCCGTCTCCGTCCCGTCCTCCACGATTTCCCGGTCGTCGACGGGGACCCGGCAGGTTTCGATCAGGTACCGGACGACCCCCAGGTGGCCCTCACCGGCGGCGGCGCCCAGGGTGTTCCCGTAAAAACCCTGGTCCGGAGGGTCAAGGCGCAGGATCCCCTTTCCTCTTGGATCCGCGCCCTTTGCCACCAGAAGGCGCAGGATGTCCTCGCGGCCGTTTCGCGCGGCCCACAAGGCGGGGGGTGCGAACGGAAAGCCCGGTCCCTCGGGGTCGGCGCCGGATTCGAGGAGGTTCTTGACGGTGGCCGCGTTTCCCTGATGGACGGCCTGAAGGAGAGTCGGGTGGGCCGGATCCTCCCACTCCTGGGCCGCCGGCGCCGCCCCCAGCGCGGCGGCCAACAGGACGGGAACCAGAACCCGGAGCCCCCCCCGCGTGCGCATCATGACCGTCAGTCTAGCACGCCGCGGGGCCTACTTGATGAGGAAGCGGGAGGGGGGAAGTTCGGCCCCATTTCCCGCGTAGTCGCGCACCCGCCCCGACACGGTGTGGGTTCCGGGCGGCACCCGGGAAAGGTCCACGCGCGCCTCCCCCGAATCCGGATCCCAATCGGCGAAGGCGGTCTGGCCGTCGAGAAGGAGGGCGAGGCTCCTCGCGTCCGGTCCCGTTTCCGCGTCGGAGAGGGGAAGCACGAGCTGTGGGTCGCCCTGGTTCGGGATCCGTCCCACTCTGGGCTTTCCCCACACGGGAGGCCGCCGGTCCTCCCTCAGGCCGTATACCCCGTTGCCGCGGAAGGGCACGGCCTTGCCCGTCCAGTTGTCCAGGAAAAGCCGGTCCCTCCAGACACCCAGCCCGCCTCCGGGCTCCACTCCGGGATAGGTCACCAAGGCGCGAAGCGCCGGGGCGTGCGGGCCGACTCTCAACTCGAAGGCGGTGCCCGGCCGGAAGCCGTCGCGGCGCGGCCTCAATATGCCCACGGCCCCCTCGGGGATCTCCAGCCCGACCGGTCCCGACGTGGCTTTTCCGGGTCCGGCGGCGGCGATCCATCCCGTGGGCGCCTCCCCCAGGACCAGAGGCGCGCCCTGAGCGGGCAGCGATTCGCGCGGGATGAGGGCTTCCACCGAGGCCGACCGGCCGGAGAGGACCCGGAGGCCCCGCACCGGAGAAGCCCCCAGAAGAAGGGGCGTGGTTCCCTGGGAGGAGCCGCGTTCCAGGCGGAGGCGGATTCCGGCGGAAACCACCTCCACTTCCCTCAGGACGTACCCCGAGCCCGGAAGGGAAAGCCGCGTTTCCGCGCCGGGACCGGCCCGCACGCGGAGGGTGCCGGAGGCCGAGGCCGATCGCCCCGGACGCCCTCCGGCATGGATCGAAAGGGCGTGGTCCCCCGGCGGCAGGCCGGATGGGATGCCCTCCCCGCTCACCCCCGCCACGCGGAAGGCGGGCAGTCTCCGAAGGCGGTAGGCCGCGGCGCCTCCCCTCTCCTGGTCCGGCGAAAAGAGGAGCGGCGAGTCCTTGTAGTGGGCGAGGCTGATGGAAGCCAGGTCCATGGTGAAGATGGGTTGACCGTCGAGGGAGGCCGAAAGGAGGGGTACTCCGACGGCGTTCTGCGCCACGCCGAGATGGTCCTTCACCACCGCATAGGCCTCCACGGGCCCCGTCACCTCGGCGGGTCCGAAGGTTGCCGCCCCGCCCTTTCCAGGCCGCGCCGCGTAGAAGCGAGGCGAGAAGGAGCCCTCCACGAAGCTCTCGGGACCGAGCGGCTCGACCACGATCCCGACGATCTGCGGAGGCGTCAGCCCGGAAGGAAGGGGCATCCCTTCAAGGAAGGGGTCCAGGAGGTCGTCCCCCCGCCGGATTTCCAGATGGAGGTGGGCGGAGCCCACGCCGAGGTCCCCCGAATACGCCACCGTCTGGCCGGCCTTCACCCGCGGCGGGGGGTCCAGCCACACGTCGCCGGGGAAGGATGTCTCCTTCTTGCGACAGGCCTCCAGCAGGCGGTCCTCCAGGCCAAGGCGGGCGTTTTCGAAGCGGCACACGTGGCCGTATACCGCCATCCGCCCGTCGTCGAGCTGGAGGTAGAGGACGCGGCCGTATCCCCCCGCCTCGCGCCGGATGCGGACCACCTTGCCGTCGGCCACGGCCACGCAGGGCCAGCCCACGGTGCGTCGCGTCGGAAAGTCGATCCCCCCGTGGAAGTGCGTTCGGCGGTATTCGCCGAAGGAGGATGTGCACCCGTCGAAGAAGGGGAGGGGCGTCCTCAAGGCCGGAGGGGCCGTGGCCTGGAGGGTAAGGCCCGCCGCGGCCCCCGCCAGGATCAGCAGGAGAAGCACGCGCGGGGTCGTCTTCACGACGGTTTCTTCTCCAGAGAGGCAGCCACTTCTCGGACGAACCGGGCGAAGGGCGCCCTGAGGTCGGGCCGCGCCAGGGCCATCTCCACCGTGGCCTGCAGGAAACCGAGGCGGTCGCCCGTGTCGTACCGCCGCCCCTCGAACCGGTACGCATAGACCTTCTCCCGCTTCAGGAGGGCCCGAACCGCGTCCGTGAGCTGGATCTCACCGCCGGCGCCCGGGCCCGTGACGGCCAGTTCCTCGAAGATGGAGGGCGTGAAGACGTACCGGCCCACCACCGCCGTCAGGGAAGGCGCCACGTCCGGAGCGGGCTTTTCCACGACGTCCGTGACGGCGAGCAGCCTGTCCCCCACCGTCTGGCCCGCCACGATGCCGTACTTGTCGGTCTGACTCCGGTCCACCTCGATGACTCCCAGGACGCTGGCCCGAGTGCTCTCGAAGACGTCCAGCATCTGGCGCATGCAGGGCGTGTCCGATACGACAATGTCGTCCCCGAGGAACACGGCGAAGGGCTCGTTCCCTGCCCAGGTCCGCGCGCAGAGAACGGCATGGCCGAGCCCCAGGGCCTCCCGCTGTCGGACGAAGGAAATCTCCGCGAGGTCCGAGATGGCCCGGATGGCGCGCAGGTCCTCGGTCTTTCCGCGGGCTTCGAGCACGCGCTCGAGTTCGAAGGAGACGTCGAAGTGGTCCTCCAGAGCCCCCTTGCCGCGGCCCGTCACGATGAGAATGGACTCGATGCCCGCCGCCGCCGCCTCCTCCACCACGTACTGGATGACCGGCTTGTCCACGATGGGGAGCATCTCCTTGGGGGACGCTTTCGTGGCCGGCAGGAACCGTGTGCCCAACCCCGCCGCGGGAATCACGGCCTTTCGAACGCGCATGGATTCTCCTCCTCACGCAGGCGCCATTCTAGCAGAGCCCGGCCTTTCCGTGAGGGGTCGGTTCGGGGTGAGGGCGCGTTGAGTCACTGCAGGATGGGAAGCGGAGGCAAATCGTCCCTCAAACTCTCCCTGTCCAACCCCATCGGTCCCACCCCCCGCCCCTTCCCCTTTTCGGCCCGGCGGGGGTGGTGTACTCTCCCATCGGGAGAGCGAGATGAACAAGGAGCTGTTCCTGACCCTCCTCTACCTGCTCGGACTGGTGGCGGTGGTTGGCCTCACGATCCTCCTGCTGTGGCCCTTCCTCTCGGCCCTGGCGTGGGCGGGGGTCCTCGCCCTGGCGGCCCGTCCCCTCTACCGCCGGTACCTGAGATGGTGCCGGGGGCGGGAGAACGTGGCCTCCTTCCTGGCCACGGCCACGGTGGTCCTGATCATCGTCCTCCCCTTCGTCCTCCTCGCGGTTCTCTTCGCGGGGGAGGCGGCGCAGGTCATCATCGCCTTGGAGGAATACGCCTCGACGGGCCAGGTCCCCGGCATGGACGCCGCCCTAGGAAACCCGAAGGTCCAGAGTTTCCTGGAGTGGGCACAGCCCTACATTCGGGACCTGGACATCAAGCCCATCCTCCTCGCGGCCATGAAGACGGCGAGCACGGTGGCCGTGGGGCTCTCGAAGGCCCTCTTCAAGAACATCTTCCTGGCCATCCTCAAGTTCTTTGTCATGGTGGCGGTCCTCTTCTTCGCTTTTCGGGATGGCGAGGCCATCACCCAGGCCTTCTGGGAGGCCATACCCCTCAAGCGCTGCGACAAGGACATCATCGCTTCGGCGGTTCGCCGCGTGGTCTACGCGGTTCTCTACGGGATCATCCTGACGTGCGTGATCCAGGGGGCCCTCGGCGGCGTGGGCTTCGCCATCGCGGGTCTGCCTTCACCGGTGTTCTTCGGCGCCGTCATGGTGGTCTTCGCCTTCATACCGCTGGTGGGGACGGCGCTGATCTGGGTGCCCGGCGTGCTGTACCTTTTTGCCGCCGGCCAGTACGGGAAGGCCCTCTTCCTCACCATCTGGGGCATGGCTGTGGTCTCGAGCATCGACAACCTCATCCGCCCTTACTTCATCAGCACCCGGGCCCGAATGCCGCTTCTTGTGATCCTCCTCGGTGTGCTCGGGGGCCTGGCGAGCCTGGGCTTTCTGGGCATCATCGTGGGACCCCTCTTCTTCACGGTGGCTCTGGAAATCTTTCGCGTGTACCGCACGGACATCTTTCCGAGGCTCAGGGAGGGCCAGCTCGAAACCGACGAACCCTGCCCCGAGGACGGCGGAACCGGCCCAAACTCGGAGGCTTGAGGGGAGGGCGGTGCCCTTCCGCGAGGCGGCATGGACGCGTTCCGGATCGAAGGTGGCGTTCCCCTGCGCGGCGGCGCGGCGGTTGAAACCTCGAAGAACGCCCAGCTCCCATGCATGGCGGCGGCCCTCCTGACGGGGGAGCCCGTGGTCTTCGAGGCCCCTTCGGGCCACGCCGACATCGCCACCATGCGCAAGCTCCTGGGAGGCCTGGGCGTGGCGGCGGTGGACGGAGCGGATGGGACTCTCTCGCTCCAGGCGACGCGGACGGGGGGCCACCTGGAAGCCCCCTACGACCTCGTGCGGAAAATGCGCGCGAGCATCCTGGTCCTCGGGCCCCTGCTGGCCCGCTTCGGCCGGGGCCGGGTGTCTCTGCCCGGGGGGTGCGCCATCGGCGCCCGCCCCGTGGACCTCCATCTCCGGGCCCTCGCGGCGCTGGGGGCCGACATCCGCGTGGAGCACGGCTACGTCGAAGCGACGGCTCCTCGTCTGAGGGGCGGCGAGGTGGTCTTCGACCGGGTCACGGTGGGAGGGACGGAAAACCTCCTCATGGCGGCGGCCCTCGCCGAAGGCCAGACGATGCTGCGAAACGCCGCGCGGGAGCCCGAGGTGGCCGACCTGGCCCGTCTCCTTACGGCGATGGGGGCGAGGATCGAGGGCATCGGCACGGACACCCTGAAGGTGGAGGGAGTCCGCGAACTTGGAGGAGCCAGGTTCCGTTGCATTCCCGACCGCATCGTGGCGGGCACCCTCCTCCTCGCGGGGGCCATCACCGGAGGGGACGTGACCTGCCGCCCGGCGGTTCCGGAACACCTCGACGCCCTCCTGGTCAAGCTCCGGCAGATGGGCGCGGTCGTGGAGGCGGGTCCGGACTGGATCCGCGTGGCGGCGGCGGGCCGCCTCCGGGCCATGGATGCGCTGACTCTTCCCTATCCGGGCTTCCCCACCGATCTGCAGGCCCAGTTCATGGCCCTCCTGACCCAAACCGAGGGCACGGGGACCGTGCAGGAAACCATTTTCGAGAACCGGTTCATGCACGTCCCCGAACTTCTGAGGATGGGTGCCGACATCCGCATCGAGGGGAGGCTGGCGGTGGTCCAGGGTCCTCGGCCGCTCACCGGGGCCCCCGTCATGGCCAGCGACCTCCGCGCCTCCGCGTGCCTCGTCCTCGCCGGCCTCTGCGCCGAGGGCACCACCACCGTACGGCGGATCTACCACCTGGACCGCGGATACGAACGCCTCGAGGAGCGCCTTTCCTCCCTCGGTGGGCGCGTCGCGCGGGTGGACGCCTAGAAAGGACTCCATGGCCCTCCCGGAACTCCTCTTCGCCACCTCGAACCCCGGCAAGCAGCGGGAGATCCGCGGCCTGTTGAAAGGCCTGCCCCTGACCCTCCTCTTCCTGGACGACGTGGGGAGCCCGCCCGAGGTCCCGGAGACGGGGACCACCTTCGAGGAGAACGCGCGCCTGAAGGCCGAAGGCTACGCCCCTCGCCTTCCGGGCGGGATGGTGGCGGCGGAGGACTCGGGAATCGTCGTGCCCGCCCTCGGCGGCGAGCCGGGCGTCTATTCGGCCCGCTACGGAGGGCTCGGGACCGACCGGGAGCGCAACGATCTCCTTCTCGAGCGGATGCGGGGATTGACCGGCCCCGACCGGTCGGCCTACTACGAGGCCATCGTCGTGCTTCTCCTGCCCGGAGGCGGGGAGCGAGTCTTCCGCGGGCGAGTCCACGGCTTCATCGCGGAAAAGCCGCTGGGGACCAACGGTTTCGGCTACGACCCGATTTTCTTCCACCCTCCCTCGGGAACGACCTTCGGCGTGACCGATCAGGCGCAGAAGGACCGGTACAGCCACCGAGGGGAAGCCGTCAGGGCCCTGAGGGCCTTTCTGGAAAAGGCTCTCCGACTCTGAGTCTCGCGCGGGCGGCCGCCGGCATATAGAATGGCGCCATGGAGAAAGACGCGCTTCGGTCCGCCCTCGCCGAATTCGAGCGCCACCTGCGGGACGAGCAGCGCGTCTCCGGCCACACTCTTCGGAACTACAAGTCGGACCTCCGGCAGATGGAGGTCTTCTTGCGGCGCCTGTTCCCGGGGGGCGTGGAGATCGCATCCGTCGACACGCTGACCCTGAGGGCCTACCTGGGACACCTCCATCAGAGGGGGCTGGCCAGGGTCACCATCATGCGGAAGCTCGCCGCGGTGCGCAGTTTCTTCCGCTTCCTCCACCGGGAGGGTCGCATCGGGCTGAACCCGGCCCGGGCCCTGGGAACGCCTCGCCAGCTGAGAAAGGTGCCGCGCGTCCTCACGGAGGAGGAGGCGGCGGCGCTGGTGGAGGCGCCGCCCCGGCCCGACACGGGCACTCTGGCGGGCCTGAGAGACCGGGCCCTCCTCGAACTCCTGTATGCCACGGGGTTGAGGGCCTCCGAGGCCGTGGGGCTCGACTTCGATGGGCTGGACCTGGATGGGCGCATCGTGAGGGTCCTCGGAAAGGGGAGGAAGGAGCGCATCGTGCCCTTCGGGGAACCCGCGGCCCAGGCCCTAAAGGCCTATCTCGCGGCGCGGAAGGAGGCCTTCCCCGTCCCCTTGACGCCCGCCGTCTTCGTCAACCTGAAAGGAAGGCGTCTCACCGCCCGCTCACTCCAGCGCACGGTGGAGCGTTATCTGCCTCAGATTCCCACGGACGCCGACGCCTCGCCCCACACGCTCCGCCACTCTTTCGCCACCCACCTTCTCTCGCGCGGGGCGGACCTGAGGACGATCCAGGAACTCCTGGGGCACGCCAGCCTCTCCACGACTCAGAAATACACCCACGTGGCCACGGCCCAGCTCAAGGCCGTGTACGACTCGGCCCACCCCCGGGCCCGCAGGAATCGGACGCCGGACCCCGAGGAGGATTGATGCAAGCGTACCTGGACGCCATGACCGAGGCGGCCCTGGAGGCCGGACGGATCCTGAAGAAAGCCCGGGTGGAGGGGACCGCCTGGGTGGAGGCGAAGGGCGCCAACGACTTCGTCACCGCCACCGACAAGGCCTGCGAGGCCGCCGTGAAAGCGATCCTCGCCCTGCGCTGTCCGGATATGCCCCTCTTGGCGGAGGAAGGCTCGGGCACCGCCACGGGCCAGGAAGGGCGGTTCTTCTGTGTGGATCCCCTGGACGGCACCAACAACTTCGTTCGGGGCCTGCCCGTCTACTGCGTCTCCGTGGGCCTCATCGAGGACGGCGCTCCGGCCCTGGGCGTGGTCTACGACCCGGTGCACGACGAGCTCTTTCAGGGGGGGAAGGGGCTCCCCGCGACGCTCAACGGGAATCCCATCCGGACCTCGGGCCGGCGCCGCCTGGAGGGGGCCTTCGTGGCCACCGGCTTCCCCTTCAAGGAGCTGGACCACCTGGACCACTACGTGAAGGGATTCCGGCAGGCGGCGTGCGCGACGGGGGGGATCCGCCGGTGCGGGGCCGCGGCCCTGGATCTTTGCTGGACGGCGGCGGGGCGCTTCGACGGCTTCTGGGAGCGCGGCCTCTGGCCCTGGGACGTGGCCGCCGGCGCCGCCATCCTTCGGGCCGCGGGGGGCCATCTGACGGACTTCTCCGGGGGGGAAGACTTCCTCTTCGGCCGGAACGTGGTGGCGGGCGCCACGCGGGACCTCGCCTCGGCCTTGAGGGAGTGCATTACGTGAAACGTCATGCCTGTCCAAGATCTTTTTGCGCGTCTCATGCTGCCTGCCTTCCGGAGCGAAGCGGAGGAAGGCGCGTCCCGGCGCCGGTGGGCTGAAGGGGTCCGGCCCCCCGGGGATCTCTGGCGCGACGGGAGCGCCCTGGGATGCACGGCAAGGAGCGGCGAGGAGGAACATGCGGGGGGCATCCTCGACGAGCCGTGACACAGCCGGGCGCCCAGGCCGCCCCGTCCCTCCGGGTTGACGCCGGGCCAGGCATCTTCTTTGTCGGCGCTCCTTGGCGTGCTTCCGGCACGCGCTCGTCGCGCCTTCGCGAACCTGCTCTGGCCCGGCGGGCAACGCGCCGAGAGCCCCCGGAGGGCCGGACCCCCGGCAAGGAAGCCGAGGCGGCTGCTACGCAGGCGTACTGGGATGTACGTCGAGGAGCTGGCCGCCGAAGGCTGACGCCGCAATCGGTCCGGCGCCGCCGGCGCAACGCCAGAGGAGGGGGGAGGCGCATTCCAGCACGAGGCCGGGCCTGGAGCCCGATGGGCGGCGGAGGGGCTGGGAACGGGGCGCGGGGAGGCGGGCATGGACGCGCCCGGACCAGGCCCTCCGTGCCGCGCCAAGGGCGCGGCCAGGGCCCGGCCGACGTTCGAAGGAGACACGCTGCTTTATTTTGGACACGCATGATGAAACGTAAGACGTGGGACGCAAAACGTGAGACGCGAAACGTGAGACGTGGGGGGCGAGGCGGAGAGCGAAGGAACGGACCGGGTTAGCGGGAGGAGATGTGGAGAAGATGGGCGGACGGGTCTGGAGGGTCGCGGCGGCGATGGCATGGGCCTGCCTGGCGGTGTCCGCGAAGGGGCCATTGCCGACTCTCGGCCTGCACGTGTCGCTTCCCTACTCGGCGTACGCGCCGGGGCAGGATGTGACCCTTTACCTCATCCTGCGCAACCGGAGCGACGCGCCCGTCGCGGTGTCATCCCTGCCTCCCCCGAGCGTGGATGTGGAGGTGGCCGGGCGGGCCGTTTCTCTCGAAGGGGTCACGGCGGCGGACGGGGAACCTGAGGAATCCGCCAGATCGGAAATGGTCATCCCGCCCGGGGGGCACGTCATCCGTCCCGTGGTCATCCGGCTCGACCGGACCCTCTTCCTCCCGGGTGACTATCCCCTCCGGGTGACGCTGGACCTTCCCGGCAGGGGCCCTCTCGCCGCCGAGGCCATCCTCACCGTCCGGTACAAGAGCGTCTTTTTCTACTGAGAAAAGAAAGTGAGAGGAAAGGCGAAAGACGCGGAAGCAAGGCCTGACCGCTTCCGAGCGCCTACCCCTCGGTCCTCTGCCGGTCCTGAAGGCGGGAGAGGAGGAGCTGGGACGAGAGGGCGCCGATCAGGGCCATGAACATGTCCCATTGGGTGTCCCAGACGTCGCCCTGGGTGCCGAGGAAGGCGTCGGCGGCGGTCCCCGTGGCGACGGCCACGCCCCACTCGAAGAATTCGTAGACGGCGCTCACGGCCAGGCAGACGCACGTCACCAGAAAGAAGAGCCATCCCCCCGGCCGCAGGGGGGAGGCGCGCAGGAGGATCTCGCGGGCGAGCAGGGCCGGGACGAATCCCTGGAAGAAGTGCCCCACGCGGTCGTAGTAGTTGCGGCCGAGGTCGAAGGTGTCGCGCAGCCAATTGAACAGGGGGACTTCGGCGTAGGTGTACTTCCCGCCCACCATGAGGACGGCCATGTGCAAGGCGATGAAGGCGTAGGCCAGAGGCGTGAAGCGGAAGCGGCGGTAGGTGAGGGCGAGGAGGGGCCAGGCGAGAAGGACGGGCAGGACCTCCAGGAACCAGGTGAGGCGGTCGCGGGGGTGGATCCCCGACCAGAGGAGGACGGCCCCTACGGCGAGGCTCAGGCCGACGACCAGGGGGGAAGGACCAACGCGCGGTCTCATGTCGCGTCTCCTTTCCATGGCCAGGGTAGCCCCGAATGGCGCCGGAGAGCCACCCGCCTGTACACGGCCTCTCCGATCCAGCCGGCGCCGGGAAGGTGGAGAAAGAGCGCGGCGGGCCAGGTCAGGGGATGGATCCAGAGCAGGCGGCGCACGGCCCGGAAGCCGCGAAGCACCCTCCCTCGGGCGTCCACGACGTGGAGCGCCTCGGCGAGGTCCGCGGGGCGGAGGCCGTGTGGCTGGAGGAGAGTGACCGGGGCCTCCGAGATTCCCAGGAAGCGCAGGCGCCGAAAGACGTCGAGCCGCTCCAGGCGTCGTCGGGAGGCGAGGCAGAGGGGGCAGGACTCGTCGTAGAGGACCGTGAGCGCCATGGCGGAGGGACGCGCCTAGGCCCGCAGGCTTCCCGTGCCCACGGTCGTCCAGATGCGGGCGCCGATGAAGAGGCCCACGAGATCCGGATCGAGGAAGCCGTCGCGGGCCTCCTCTTCCAGGATGGCGAGGGCGCGTTCGGGAGGGACGGCCCGCTTGTACGGTCTGTCCGAGGCGGAGAGGGCGTCATATATGTCGGCGACGGTCATGATGCGGGATTGAACGGGGATCTCCGTCCCGGAGACCCGGCGCGGGTACCCTCGCCCGTTGATCTTCTCGTGGTGCGCGAAGGCGATCTCCGGGATGCGGCGGAGCTCGCCGGTCCAAGGGATCTTCTTCAGGAACTCGTAAGTGTGGGTCACGTGGCTTTCGATTTCCAGGCGCTCCTCCTCGGTGAGGCTGCCCTTTCGTATGGAGAGAATGGCCACCTCCCTCGGTTCCAGGAGGGCGTGTGGACGCCCCTCGCGATCGGTGAAGGAGGCCGCGGCGATCTCCTGCAAGGTGGAGAAGTCTCCTTCCGGAAGGACCGTGGGCTCGTTGGCCCGGAGGATCGTCTCGCGGAAGCGCGCGAGGTCCGACTCCGAAAAGGCCAGAGCCCGGTCGAGGGCGGCGAGGCGAGCCGCCCTGTCCGGATCGCTCCCCAGGGCGGCCTCCACCTTCTGTAGAAGGATGGCTCGTTCCCTGTGAAGGCGGGCTACTTCGAGGCGCGTTTCGATCCTCTCCATTTCGAAAGGGTAGAGCTTCTTCGCCTTGACCAGGACGTGCTCGCGCACGCCGACCTTGCCGAAGTCGTGGAGGAGGGCCGCGTACCGGAGTTCCCGCACCTGCTCGTCCGAAAAGGAGATTCCGGCGAGGGCCCCCCTTTCCTCCCGGCCCGCCGCCTCGGCCAGCCCGACGCAGAGAGCCGACACCCGGAGGGAGTGTCCCGAGGTGGTGGGGTCGCGCTGCTCGATGGCCGTCACCGAGGCCTTCACGAAGCCCTCGAAGAGACGCTCGATGTTTTCGTAGAGGCGCGCGTTGTCCACCGCCACCGCCGCCAGGCTCCCCACGGCCTTCATGAGCCGCGTGGTGGCGGCGTCGAAGGGGACGACCTCCCGTTCGACGGCCTGCGGGGAGTCGAGCAGGGCCGTAGGGTCCCGCTTGCGGTTGATGAGCTGGAGGACGCCCGTCACCTCGCCCTTGGGGTTCGTCATGGGAAGGACCAGAAGGGAGCGCGTGCGGTAGCCCGTCTCGCGGTCGAACCCGGCGTTGAAGCGGTAGGGAGCCGAAGCGGGAATGGCGTAGGCGTCCTCGATGAGGAGAGGCTCCCCCGTGAGGGCCGCATGGCCCGCGAGGCTCCTCTCCGTGATGGGGAGTTCGGCTTCGCGGAAGCGGAAGGCCACGGAGGCGTTCTGGGCGGCCACGAAGCGCAGGCGCGGAGGGCCTGGGTTCTCCGGGTCGTCGTCGGGGACGCGTATGTAGAGGCTCCCCGCGTCGCACCGGGCCAGGAGCAGGGCCCTGGACAGGATCAGGTCCAGAAGTTTCCGGAAGTCCCTCTCGGTGGACAGGGCCAGGCTCACTTCCGTGAGCTGATCGAGAATCAGCGCCTGGTCGTCGAACTCCCGGTCTCGGGTCATCGGTCTCCCCGCGGATCCTGGATCGCCCCCTCAGAATGCCCCACAACCCCGCCGCTGTCCAGGCCTCTCCTGTGCGGAGCGGCGGCGTCGCCGGCCGTTCTTGACAGGGCCTTGCGGCGCTGATATCTTCGCCCGTGGGGGCTTCGGTCCCCGGACGGGAGCGAGGCCCTTTTCCCTTCGGAGAAACCACCTCACTTCCCGGTACTTCCGCCGCCCCGGTTCCCCACCGACCGGGAAATGCCAAGACCGTTCTCCGGGCCAGGAAGGCCCGGCGAACGACGCCGGCGGCGCTCCCCGAGCGATGAGGGGAAGAAGGGCGCCGCGGCCAAAGACCCCTTCGCCTACGCGCCGGCCCTTCGGGGTGCGGCGGAACCCAGCAGGAGGTTCCCATGACCGACGAGCTCAGCCAGGACCCGAACCCCACCCCCCTTACTCCCACCGACCTTCCCGAAGCTCCCAGAGATCAGGCGGAGTCGCTCTCGGAAGCTCAGCCGGGGACGCCGGAGGAGGTTTCGGCGCCGACGGCCGGGCTCTCTCCTCGGGAGGCGCCGGACGGCTCCGGTCCCTCGCCGGCATCCCCTGGTGAGCAACCCGCTCCTTCGTCCGGCGGCGGGGCCCCCGCGGAGCCGACCAAGAAGGGGTCCGACCTGGACCGGGAGCGATGGCTTCAGATCGCCCACGCCAACGCGGAGGTGATCCGCGCCGAAATCGAGAAGCTGCGGGCTCACATTCAGGCCGACGCCCCCGTCTCCTTCGCGGAATTCTGGGCCCACGCCCGGGAAATCACCTCCATGTTCAAGACCTTCAAACCCCTGGAGGCCAAAGACCGGGAGGCCTTGTGGAACGACTTCCACGGTTTCTGCGAGGCGACACGGGCCTTTCAAGAGGGGGAACGGGCCAAGACCCGGGAGGAGTCGGCCAAGAAGCGAGCCCACATCGAGGCAGCCATCCAGGCCGCCGAGGCCTGTCTCTCCCCCGAGTGCCCGGAGGCCGATCTGGACAGGGCCCAGGCCCTCCTGAACGACGCCCTGAACCTGATGAAAACGAACCCGGGCTCCGGACCCGCGCCCTCCGAGGAGGGGGGTGCCCCCCCTGCCGAAACGCTGGACGCGCGGCTCGTCCGGGAAGACCGGGAAGCGTGCTGGGCCAAGTGGGTCGAGGTCCGGGAGGTCATCAAGTCCAGGCGAAAGGCGGTTCGGGGAAAGATCCTCTCGGCCTTGAGAGAGAGGGCGGAATCTCTGCTCGCTCAAGCGGAGGGTGAAGACCCTCACGGGGTCCAGACGGCGATCCGGACCTTCCAGACGGAGGTCAAGGAGTCCTCCCTCTCCCCGGCGGAGAAAGAGCGGGTCCGCGGAATCCTGAGGGCTGCCTGGAGAAAGTCCTCCGAGCGCATCGAAGCCCTCAAGGTCGAGCGCAAGCAGAAGCACCACGAGTGGCTCGACCGGATGGTGGAGCACCTCACCCGCTGGGAGACGGCCTTCTACAAGAATCAGGACTTGAAGGCCAAGATCGAATCCGAGATCGCCGACCTCGAACGGCGTCTGGGGGCGTCCAAGGACTCGGCCGGAGCGGAGAAGCTTCGTGGCTGGGTCGAGGAGAAGCGAAAGCGCCTCGCCGGCGTGGACGCGACGGGAAAGGAACTCTCGGAAAAGATCCGGACGGTCCGGGCCAAGATGGGCAAGGACGCTCCTCCTCCGGTTCCGCCGCCCGAGCCGAAGCCGGCGGCCGAGCGGCCGCCGCGCCGGGAGAAGCCCGAGGCCCGTCCCTCCGCCCCTCCGCCCTCCGCGGGTCTGAACCTCGGCGACGTCCTGTCGGAGAAGCTCGGGGCGGCCCTCCAGAGCCTCAAGCGCGCGGAGGGCTGATCTTCCCCCCGGCGCGAGACCCCAAAGGTTCACCCGAAGGGCCGGCCCTGCCGGCCCTTCTTCTTTTTCACCCGCCGGCCTCCAGGATCCCCCCTCGGGATTCGGTCTAAGGCTTCACTTGGCCGAGGACGCGCAGGTAGTCCTCGTAAGGCAGGGCCTGCCAGCTCTCCACGTGGAGCGCGCCCTGGGCCCGAGTGATGAGGGAAACCTTGTGGGCGGCCTCCGCGTCCGGGGCTTCGTAAATGTCAAGGAAGTCGTACGGACCGAGGATCGCGTAGTGAGACAGCCATTTGACCTCCGGGCACGCATCCTTGACCTTCTTGAGCCATTCCTTTCCGCGTGCCCTCCGTCCCTCCGCGTCGTGCATGGTTTCCGGGGCCAGACGAGTCATCAGAACAAACAGCGGCATGAGATCCTCCCTCGCGGCGTCTGGTGGGAATGTAATTCGGTGCCCCCCGGGCGACAACTCCCGCGGGTGCTCCGATCTCGGCCTAGTGGGGCGCTCCGGCCTGGATCCAGAGCCGGATCAGGTCGAGATCCTCCCGGGAGAGTCTCCTGGAGAGGAAAAGACCCTTGGGCATGCCGGACCCTTCCGGCGCGCGGTGGTCCAGCTTGAGCCAGAGATAGGACGCTTCCGGGTCGCCCGGCTTGACGCGGAGGATTTCGGGCCGTTCCGAGGAGGGGACTCCGACGAGGTTCGAATGGGCGCGGCCCGCGCTGAGATCCAGCCGAGCCTTCGCGCGCTTGGGCCCGTGGCACTCGACGCACTCTCTGTCCAGAATGGGCTGGATCTTATCGCGAAAGGAGGGGACGGGGGCGTCCGGCCATAGAGCCACCCCCAGGAGAAACGACGCGAAGACGGCGGCCAGGGCGGCTTTCGCTCGATGCATGGGCAGGCTCCCCTGCTCCCTCAAACGCCCTCAGTCCCCGGACTGTTCCCCCGGAGACGAAAGCGGCCGGCCTGCAAGGCCGGCCGCCCCGTTTCCGTAACCGGCCGGTCTACTCCAGGATCTCCAGGGCGATGTTGCCGGGAGACTCCTTGCAGACCACCCGGACCGTATGGTGCGTGCGGGGCTTGTAATTCACGTCGAGGGTCCGAATGCCGCGGGCCCCCGCTTTGTTGATGACGATGAATTTCAAGGTCTGCGTGCCGGCGGGGACCTTGAGTTCCCGCTCAACCCGGATGTCCTTTCCCGAGAAGCTGTGATCCAGGAGCGTGTCCGTATCGGACTTGACGCGGAACATGCCCTCCTTGAGGTCGGTGATGAAGATGACGCCAAGGAAAGCCTTGGCTTCGCGGACCTCGGCGGGCGGCGGCGTCACCGGCTGGGTGGACGGGGTCGTTCCCTGAGTGGACGGGGTCGTGGGGCGGGTCGATCCCTGAGTGGAGGGGGTGGTGGGCCGGGTGGTCTGGGTGCCCGAGGGCGTGGTGGCGGACGGAGGCGTCTCGGTTTCGGGCGGGGACGCGGGTTCGTTGGCCACCTCATTGGTCTCCTGTTGACCGCCTTTCATGAGGTTTGACAGGTTGCAGGAGGCCAGGAGGACGACGAGCGTGGCGCCGAGAAGGACGACGAGCCATTTTCTCATGGTCAGGACTCCCATCAAAGATGACTCAACGTACCATGTCCGCTCGAGACCGGCAAGGGGAGCCGGTCCGCGCCGCGCCCAGGTCGCACCGAGGCTTCCTCTGGTATACTCGCCACCCGACCCGATCCGCCGCGCCGGCTCAGGAGGTTCGCCCATGGCCCCCGACGCATCGAACCGATTTCGACTCCGCTTCGAAAAGCACCGCCTTCCTAACGGCCTTACGCTGATCCTGTATGAAGACCACCGCCTGCCTCAGGCCGCGGTGGACATCTGGTACCACGTGGGGAGCAAGGACGAGAAGCCTGGCCGGACGGGCCTCGCGCACCTGTTCGAGCACATGATGTTCCAGGGGTCCGCCCACAGTCCGGAGGATTACTTCCGTTCCCTGGAGGAAGTCGGGGCGCGGCTCAACGGGTCCACCTCGGAGGACCGGACCAATTACTGGGAGGTCGTACCGGCGTCCTACCTGGAGCGCGCCCTCTTTCTGGAGGCCGACCGCATGGGGTGGCTCCTCCCCGGCCTGACCCAGGAGAAGTTGGACAACCAGCGGGAGGTGGTGAAGAACGAACGGCGTCAGACCGTGGAGAACGAGCCCTACGGCGTGGCCGAGGAAGTCCTCCTGGCCAACCTTTATCCGGAGGGGCACCCCTACCACCATCCCGTCATCGGTTCCATGGCGGACCTTGACGCCGCGTCCCTGGAGGACGTCCACGCCTTTTTCTCCAAGTACTACACGCCCAGCAATGCGACCCTCTGCGTTGCGGGCGATGTGGATCCCGCGCGGGCGCTCGATCAGGTGGGTCGTCTATTCGGCGAGATTCCCGCGGGCCCGACGGTCTCGCCGGTGACGCCATGGATCCCTATCCTGAGCAAGCCCTTCCGGGAGGTGGTCGAGGACCGGGTCCAGCTGTCGCGCCTCACCCTGGCCTGGCCCACGGTCTGTCACCTGACCCCGGAGGACGCCACCCTCTCCGTCCTGGCCTATGTTCTGGCCACGGGGAAGGACTCTCGACTGATGAAGCGGATGCAGATCGACGAGAACCTGGCCCAGTCGGTCTGGTGCGGCCACCTGGCGGGCGAGGTCGCGGGCTCGTTTCAGGCGGTGGTGACGGTGCGCCCCGGAATTTCCCTCGAACGAGCGGAAGAC
Organism: Acidobacteriota bacterium; assembly: GCA_040752915.1. Taxonomy (NCBI): domain Bacteria; kingdom Pseudomonadati; phylum Acidobacteriota; species Acidobacteriota bacterium. The sequence goes on along the minus strand of JBFMHB010000030.1, from coordinate 8,765 downwards.
GCTCTGTGGGAGGAGATGGAACGCCTCGGGCGGGATGGCGTGGCGCCCGAAGAGGTCCGGGCCGCCGTGGATTCCCTCACCGTGGGTGTTCTGAAACGCCTCCAGATGGTTGGGGGCTTCGGCAGCGTAAGCGACATGCTCAACTACTACGAGGTCTTCGGGGGCGATCCCGGCGGCCTCGTGAAGGAGTTCGACCGCTACGCCCGGGTGTCCGCCGAGGATGTGGCGGACGCGGCGCGCCGGTTCCTCCGCCGGGACGGCTTCGCCGCCGTTTCCGTCGTCCCCGCCCGACCTCGGCCTTCCGCCCTCGAACGGGGGAAGCTCCCCGCGGCGGGAGAGGCTCGGCCCTTCGCCTTCCCAGAGGTCTGCAGAGACAGGCTGAAGAACGGCATCGACGTCTGGACCCTGACGGACCCGACGGTGCCGCTGGTCTCCGTGGCGGCCGTGCTCGAGGCGGGCAGCGCCCAGGATCCCCCCGATCGGCCGGGGCTGGCCTTTTTCACCGCGGGGCTCCTGGACGAGGCGGCGGCGGGCCAGGACGCGGTGGCCCTGGCGATACGGCAGAAGCGCATGGCCACCGCGCTGGCCACCCGGGTGGACGCGGAAAAGGTGACTCTCTCCCTCACCCTGTTGCGGGAGCGTCTGGGGGAGGGCATGGCCCTCCTGTCGGACGTCCTGCTCCGGCCCGATTTCCGTCCGGAGGATGTGGAACGCGTCCGCAAGGAGCATCTGGCATCCCTCCTCAGGCGCCTGGACGAGGCCCCGGAACTGGGGGACCGCGCCCTCAAGGCCCTCCTCTTCGGCGAGGCCTCGCCTTATGGCCATCCCACGGACGGCTATCCGGACGGCCTGGAGTCCTTCCGCCGTGAAGAGGCCGTGGGGTTCCATGGGGATCGGTACCATCCCGGGCGGATGCTCCTCGCCTTCGTGGGGGACGTGAGCCGGGAAGAAGCCTTGACCGCGGCCGAATCCAGCTTCGGATCGTGGGCGCCGGCCGGCGCCCCTCCTGAGGACCCCGACCCGGATCGGTTTCTTCCGGGAGGCGGTTTCCTCCTCGTGGACAAACCTGGAGCCCCCCAGGCCTACATCTCCGCGGGGCTCCCCGCGCTGTCCCGGTTGGATCCGAGGGACCCGGCCTTCCTCGTCTTCAACGCCGTCCTCGGGGGGCAGTTCACGAGCCGGATCAACATGAACCTCCGGGAGGACAAGGGGTACACCTACGGGGCCCACGCCTACCTGGATCCCAAGCCAGGAGTCCGCCCGTGGGTCTTCGGCTCGGCGGTGCAGGCGGACAAGACGGTGGACTCGATCCGGGAGGTCCTCGGGGAGATCGAGCGGATCCTCTCCGGCTCGCCCGTCACCCAGGAGGAGTTCGTCAAGGCGCGGGAGAACCTGATCCTGCGGCATCCCCAGAACTTCGAGACCCAGGCCCAGCTTCTCGGGGGGCTGGCGGCCCTGTGGAGATACGGGCTCCCCCTCGATTTCCACGCGCGGTTCCTCTCCGCGCTCCGGTCTTTACGGCTGGAGCAGGTGATCGAAGCCGGGGCCGAGGTGCTCGTCCCCGAACGCCTCTCCTGGGTGGTCGTGGGGGACCGGAGAGAACTCGAGGGGCCGCTTCAGGCCCTCGGGCTCGGTCCCCTGAGCGTGCGAGAAGGGCGCTGACGGAGCCGAATCTTTCTCTTCAGGGGCGGGCTCCGCCCAGAGCGGCGATGTCCTCGGGGCGCTCCAGCACCCGCGCCACGGGAATCCCGTCCAGACGGGAGGCCTCCCCGTATCCGTAGGCCGCGAAGGCAAAGGGCACACCCGCGTCCCTCGCCATTTGGCCGTCCATCCACGTATCCCCCACGAACAGGGATTGCTCGGGCCGCGCACCCAGGCGCCGCAGGACCTCCAGGAGCATGGCGGGATCGGGTTTGGCGGGGAAGCCTTCCTCGGAGCCGAGGACCGCCGCGAAGCGCTCCCTCCACCCGAAGGCCGCCAGCAGACGGTGCATGAACTCCGCCTTTTTCATGGTGCAGAGGCCCAGGGCTTGCGAGTGAGCCAGCGTGGCCAGCGCGTCGTCGACGCCAGCGAAGGGCCGCGTTCGGTCCAGGTGGTGACGGGCGTAGTGGGCCCGAAAGGCCCCCGCGCCCTGGGCGGCCCTGGCCGGGTCTCCATCCACGAAGGACAGGAAGCAGTCCTCCAGACGGAGGCCGATGACCCTCAGGAGCTCCCTTCTTGGGGGGAGCGGGAGGTCCAGGGCGCGGAAGGCGGCTCCGAATGCGGAAAGAACGTCTTCCTGGCTGTCGATGAGCGTACCGTCGAGGTCGAAAACAATCGCTTTCACGGGAACGGCCCCAGGCTTGGGAAGTTGAGCGGAGCGGGTGACCCGTCGGGCGAGGGGACCCGCATCTCCCGGGAAGGGACCAGCCCCGGCGCGATCCTCATCGACCCGACCGGACGTCTCACGATGCTATTCCAGATCGAACTTCTTCAGGCGGTACCGAAGCGTGTCGCGGCTGAGGCCCAGGAGCTTCGCGGCGCGGGTCTGGTTCCCCCCGGTGCGCTTGAGCGACTGCTCGAGGAGGCTCCGCTCCACGTCCTCCAGGATGACGCCCCCCGGCGGCAGAACGAAGGCCTGCTCCACAGGCCGGTGGGGCTCCTGGGCGTGGATCTCGCGGGGCAGGTCGGAGAGGTCGATCATCTCCTTGTTCTCGAGGATCATCACGCGCTCGATGAGGTTCTTCAGCTCCCGGATGTTCCCGGGCCAGGGATACTCCATGAGGGCCTGCATGGCCGAGTGGGTGACGCCGCGGGTGTTCTTCTTGAACTCCCGGTTGAAGTGGTCGATGAAGTGCTTCACGAGGAGCGGGATGTCCTCCGGCCTCTCCCGGAGCGGGGGAAGGTAGATGGGGATCACCTTGAGCCGGTAGTAGAGGTCCTTCCTGTACCTCCCTTCGGTGACGGCCTGTTCGAGATTGGCGCTGGTGGCCGCCACCATCCGCACGTCCACGTGGATGTCCACGGTTCCGCCCACGCGCTTGAAGGAGCGCTCCTCGAGAAACCTGAGGAGTTTCGACTGGAAATTGGGCCCCAGGTCTCCCACTTCGTCGAGAAACACCGTCCCGCCGTCGGCCAGTTCGAGAAGGCCCTTTTTCCCGGTCTTCGCCTCGGGGAAGGCGCCCTTCTCATACCCGAAGAGCTCCTGTTCGAGGACCGACTCGGGGAGCGCGGAGCAGGTGAGATTCATGAACGGCTTCTTGGCCCGGTCGCTGGCGTAATGGATGGTGTTGGCGAGCAGGTCCTTACCCGTGCCACTTTCCCCCTGGAGGAGGATTGTCGTGGCGGACGACGCCGCGATCTTCTTGACCAGCTCGAAGACCTCCACGATCCGGGGGTTGCGGCCCACGAGGTTGCTCACGCCGAACCGCTCCTCCTGGGCCCGGCGGTAGCGGCTCAGCTCCCGCTTGAGGGAGGTGTTCTCCAGGGCCTTCTGGATGGCCACGAGGAGCTCCTCCATCTCGAAGGGCTTGTTGAGGTAGTCGAAGGCCCCCAGCTTCATGGCCTCGATGGCGCTTTCCACGGTCGAATAGGCCGTCATCATGATGACGGGAAGTTCCCGGGCCTTCGGACCGATGGCCTTCAGGACCTGCAGGCCGTCCATGTCCGGGAGGCGGTAATCCAACAGGATGAGGTCCACCTCGCGCTCCTCCACGGATCGGAGGGCGTCGGCGCCCCGGTCCACCTCCACGACCACGTAGCCCTCCTTGGAGAGGCGGTTGGCCAGGGACCACCGGATCAGCTTCTCATCCTCGACAAGCAGAATCGTCTCTTTGGCCATCACGCCCTCCAGTATTCGTAAGGAAGGTACACGGTGAACACGGTCCCTTCCTCGGGCCGGCTGAAGACCTCCACGCGCCCGCCGTGGGCGCCCACGATGCGCTGGACGATGGAGAGGCCCAAGCCGGTTCCGATGTGCTTGGTCGTATAGAAGGGTTGAAAGATCTTCTTCAACTGCTCCGGCGCCATCCCGGACCCCGTGTCCCGGATTTCCAGGGCCACCTCGTGGCCGCACGTGAACCCGGAGACGGTGACGGCTCCGCCTCGCGGCGTAGCCTGGATGCCGTTCTGGACGAGGTTCACGATGACCTGCTGGAGGCGCTGGGGATCGGCGTGGACCACCGGGAGGTCTTCGGGGACCGCGCAGGTAAGCGAAACGCCCGCCTCCTCCGCGCCGCGCTGGACGAAGGGAAGGGTGGATTCCACGACCAGGCCCAGGGGGACCGGCTCGAGCTGCAGGCTGAGGGGGCGGGCGTAGGAGAGGAGGTCCTTGACGAGGCCGTCGAGGCGGCGGATCTGGGAAAGCCCCTCATGGAACATCACGAAGCGGGGGTCGTCCAGCTGGTGCTGCTGGGCCATGAGCTCCATGGCGCCCCTCAGACCGGCGATGGGGTTCTTGATCTCGTGAGCCACGCTGGCCGCCAACTGGCCGAGTTCGGCGAGGTGCTCGGCCTGCGCGAGGTCCTTCTGGAGGCGCTTGAGCTCCGTAACGTCCTTGAGAACGAGGGAAGCGCCCCTCTCGCGGTCCGCGGGCGTCCGGATCTCCGTCCGAGTGACCAGGATGTCCATGTGGCTGTCGCAACCCTTGGGAAGGCGGGCCTCGAAGTGCCGGGTCCCCGGCTGGGTGCCGGAGGAGGGCATCTCCCGGATGAGGTCGGGCGGGAGGAACTCGTCGATGGAACGGCCCAACGCGAAGGCGGGCTCCACCCCCAACAACGCCGCCGCGCCCCGGTTCCAGGAGGCGATGCGGCCCTTGGCGTCGAGGGTGACGAGACCGTCCATGGACGCCTGGAGAATGGAGAGGAGGTACTGGTCCTTGCTCGCCACCTCCTGCTTGAGGGCTTCCTCCACCCGGATGTCCTGGCAGAAGCTCATGGTCCCCACGAGGGTTCCCTGCTCGTCGCGCAGGAGGGAAAAGGTGACTTTCAGGGGGACGTACTCCCCGGACTTGGCGCGAAAGGCCGTCACGAAATCCGTGATGACCTCCTCGGCGAGGAGCCGGCGCATCACCGTCCGGGCCTCGGCCAGGCCCTTCTCGTAGTAGTCCCCCACCCGCTGGCCGAGCATCTCGCCTTCCGTGAATCCGAAGATCTTCTCCGCGGCTCGGTTGAAGAGGGTGACGCGCCCGTGCAGGTCCGTGGAGATGATGGCGCTGACGGATGAGTTCAGGATGTTTCGGACGAGTTCCTGGGTCCGCGCCAGAGAGCGGATGGCCTCCTGCTGGGCGGTGATGTCCAGGTAGATCTCGATGACGTGGGGGCCCACGAGGTGCCCGCCCGAGAGGGGGCGCGTGATCTTGAGGTAGTCCTTGGCGTTCTTTCCCGCTCCGGCCCGGATCAGCTGGCGCATGGGCGTGGCCCCCTGGAGGACGTAGCAGGCGGAACAGCGGGAGCACTCGGCCGCGTCGTGGGCCAGCGCCTCCTGACAGGGGAGCCCCATGGCGAGTTCGGGCCGGAGGCGCAGAAGGTCCCGCGGCACGTTCTGGTTCAGCCACGCCACCTTGAGCTGGGAGTCGAGGACGATGATCCCCACGTCCAAACCCGACAGGATCTGGTTCAGCAGTCCCCACTGCTCGTGGGACTTGGCGGCGTCGGCCTCGGTGGCCTCCAGGCGCGCCTCCGCCTCCGCGGCCATTTCCTCCGTGGCCGCCTGGTAGCACTCCAGGAGGACGTAGGAGTTCTCGCGGAAGGTCTCGAGGAACAGCTCCCGCAGATCCTCCCGTCCCGGAAGCTCCGATTCCGCGAGCATGCGCAGAAGAATCCGCTTGCCCACGTCCACGGCCCGAGCCACGTCGGCGAGGCGCACCTTTTCCGCCAGCCGCTTGCGCGCCAGGTCCTGGTAGAACACGTAGAGGCGGCTCTGAAGACCCAGGTCCCAGTAATACCGGAGGGCCTCGAAGTGCCGCTCCACGGGCAGGCGAACCTCGCGGGGCTCCATGGTGGCGTAGGCGGGAATCTCTTTCCGGATGGCTTCCACCCACTCGGAGAGCAGGGGCTCGCTGACTGCTTCGAGCCAGCGCATGAAGGACTGGTGCCGCGAAGTGGGACTCTGTCGAGTCAGGACCCTGGCCACGAGGGCCTCCTTTTCGCGAAGAACGCGCTCAGCCCCTCCTGCATGTCCGGCGTGGTTCTCGCGAACACGTTCACCGTCTCCGCGAGGGACAGGGCGCTCCCCGTCGGGAGCCCCGAGGTGTGCCACAAGAGTTCCTTGGTCAGCGCGAGCGAGGAGGGGGCCCCCGAGGCCAGGTTCTCGGCGACGGCGAGGGCCTCCTCCGTGAGGCGGTCGCTCGGGAGTACGCGGTGCACCAGTCCCGCCTCCCGAGCCTCCTCCGCGGTCAGGGTTCGGCCCGTCAGAAGGAGTTCCCTCGCGAGCCGGTCGCCCAGCTGACGGGCCAGGAAGACGAGGACCATGGCGGCCACGAATCCGATCCGCACTTCGGGATAGCCGAAGGAGGCCCTGGGGGAGGCGAGGAGGACGTCGCAGGCGGAGGCGAGCCCGCAGCCCCCCGCGAGGGCCGGGCCGTCCACGGCCCCCACGATGGGCTTCGGGAAGGTGGACAGGGCTCGGTAGAGGGTCTTCAGCCTCCGGGAATCGTCGGCGTTCTCCGCCACCGAGGCCGAGCGCAGCTGCTCCAGGTACTCCAGGTCGGCGCCCGCGCAGAAGGCCGTTCCGGCTCCCGTCAGGACCACGGCGCGGACGGAATCCTCCGAAGAGAGGGAGCGCAGAGCCTCGGTGAGGGCCGCCACCAGGTCCGGCCCGAGAGCGTTGCGTCTTTCGGGCCGGTTCAGGGTGAGCCGAACCACCGCCCCCCGCCGCTCGCTGAGAAGGATGGATTCCGCCATGGCCGACCGCCTCTCCGCCGGAGTCTTCAGGCTAGGTCTGGAGGACGCCCACTTGGAGGGGCGGCACCTCGGGGTTGTGGGCCGCCACGTCGAGGGCCCGGATCAGGTGCTCCCTCGTCTCGGCGGGGTCGATGATGGCGTCGATCCAGAGCCGAGCGGCCCCGTACTTTGGGTCCGTGGCGGCGGCGTACCGGTCGCGGATTTCCTCCAGGGCCTTCTTCTTGTCCTCTTCGGAAATGGTCCTGCCGGACTTCCGGAGCTGGTTGAGCCGGATGTCGAGGAGGGTGTTGGCCGCCTGGTCGCCGCCCATCACGGCGTACTTGGCCGTGGGCCAGGCGAAGAGGAAGCGGGGTCCGTAGGCCTTCCCGCACATGGCGTAGTGGCCCGCTCCGAAGGAGCCCCCGAGGATCACCGAGATCTTCGGGACGCCCACGTTGGACACGGCGTTGACCATCTTGGCCCCGGCGCGGATGATCCCGGCGTGCTCCGAGTCCCTTCCTACCATGAAGCCATTCACGTCGTGGAGAAAGACGAGGGGCACCTTCTGCTGGTGGCAGTCCAGGATGAACCGGGCCGTCTTGTTGGCGCTCTCCACGTAAATCACGCCTCCAATCTCCACGGGGCGCCCCTTTTCCCGGATGTGGACCTTCTGGTTCGCCACGATGCCGACGGCCCAGCCGCCGATGCGGGCGTAGCCGCACACGAGGGTGCGGCCGTATTCCTCTCGGTACTCCGTGAACTCACTCCCGTCCGCGATCCGCGCGATGACCTCCCGGACGTCGTACTGTCCGAGCGGGTTGTCGGGGAAAATGCCATAGAGATCCTGGGGGTCATAGAGGGGAGGCAAGGCCTCGATCCGGGAGAAGGGGGAGGGGCCCGGATGGCCCAGCCTCCCAACGATTTCCCGGATGCGGGCCATGCAGGAGACGTCGTCCTTCTCGTGGAAGTCGACGGTGCCCGACACGGAGGCGTGCATCCCCGCCCCTCCCAGGTCCTCGGAGGAGACGCCTTGACCGATGGCGGCCTTGACCAGGGCGGGGCCGGCCAGGTACAGGCCCGACCCGTCGGTCATGAGGAGCGTGTCGCACATGACCGGGAGGTAGGCCCCCCCCGCCACGCACGAGCCCATGATGGCCGCGATTTGCGGAACGCCCGCGGCGGTGAGGCGGGCGTTGAGGTAGAAGACCCGGCCGAAATCGTCCTGGTCCGGGAAGACCTCATCCTGCAGGGGAAGGAAGACCCCGGCGGAGTCGACGAGGTACAGCACGGGCAACCGGTTCTCCAGAGCGATGGTCTGGGCCCGGATCACCTTCTTTGCGGTCATGGGGAAGAAGGCCCCGGCCTTCACGGTCGCGTCGTTGGCGATGATCATGAAGAGGCGGCCGCAGATGGCGCCCGTGCCGGTCACCACGCCCGCCGCCGGGGAACCGCCCCACTCCTCGTAGACTCCGTAGGCGGCAAAGAGGTGGAGTTCGTGAAAGGGGCTCCCCGGGTCGAGGATGCCCGCGATCCGTTCCCGGGCGGTCAGGCGCCCCTTTTCGTGCTGCTTGCGAATTGCGTCTTGTCCCCCACCCTCCCGGAGGAGGGCGGACAGATCGTCCACCTGGCGGACCAGGCTCTTCATGCTGTCTCGATTCCGTTTAAATTCAAGGCTGTTCTTGATATCGTCGCGGACCGCCGTCGGGAGAGTCGCCATGTGCCCCACCTTTGGCCGGTCAGTATAACAGAGTCAAATCACCCAAGGCAAAGGGCCGACATGCCTCAGCTAATTTCTTTCCGAAATGGATTCGTTGCCTCACCTAAGAATCTTGCCGAAAGGAAGTAAACAAGTGGAGGGGCGCCGCCCCCGCAAGGAGGGGTGCTCCAGGATGAGGCTGACGATGG
>JBFMHB010000029.1 GCA_040752915.1 Acidobacteriota bacterium | reverse complement strand
ACACGGTACAGTTCGGCCATCGCAGTCTCCTGCGCAAGGGATGATGGTAAGGGCCCCGGCCCCGACCCACAAGGTTTGATCCCAAGCCCCTTGTACGGTGGGGCTTATCACGCCCACCCGAGGGGTTTGGCTCGGCCCCGGCCTGGACGTACAATGGGCGTGCCTTAGATAGGGGGAGGACCGAGGTCCTCGCCCCGAGAGGGCCCATGATGGACCACGAAGCACCACCCGCGCCCGAGGAGATCCGACGCCTGAGGGAGGCCAACGAGGCCCTCTGGGCGGTCTTCGGCCTGGGGCACGCCGTCGGACAGGCCGGGGGGCCCGGCGAAATGGCCTGCGCCACCCACGAGGTGGCCAGAAGGGTGTTGTCCGTCACCTGCACGGGATTGGTCCTCCTCGGAACCGAAGGTGCCCGCGCCTTCCTCTGCCGCGAGACACCCGAGTCGACATCCGTGGCGGTCCCGGCGGAGGAGTGGTTTTCCCTTTTCCCCGGGGAGCGAGCCCAGTGGTCGGGGGGGGAGCCTCCGTCCGCCCGGGTGGCGGCCCTCCTCGGCGCGCCGCCCTCCGCGGGCATGGTCCGAAGCTTGGGGGCCCCGGGCATTCCGGGGGCCCAGCTGGTGGCCCTCCGGCCCAACCCTTTTTCGGACCTCGAGCAGGGCCTTTTCGCGAGGATGGCCGACTTCCTGTTCACCGCCCTGGCCCGCTGGGAGCAGGTGGAGGGGGTCCGCCGAAAATCCCGGCAGGTGGCCGACCTCTTCGTTCTCCTCGCCCAGGAGAAGGAGCGTCTCGACAACGTCATGAGGAGCGTCCCCGTGGGGCTCCTCCTCACCGACCTTTCGGGGTCCATTTCCCTCATCAATGACGCGGCCGCTCGGGCCCTCGGCCTCTCCCCCGTCGAGGTCCGGGAAAACAAGATTTTCGGGAGCCGCCCGGCGGGCCAGGTCATCCTCGGGCTCCTCCGAAAAGCCCAGGCCGAGGGGAAGACCGTGTCCACCCCGTACGAGGTGGAGGGGCGATGGTACCAGGTCCAGGTTCAGCCCTGGCCCGGGGGGAACCTCTTCCTCGTGGTCACGCAGGACATCCAGGAGTGGGTGGGCCTCAATCGGTCGCGTGAAGACCTGATCTCCATCATCTCGCACGAGGTCAAGAACCCCCTCGCCGCCATCATCAACGCCGCCGATCTCCTTGCGGGCGGGCGGCCGGGCCCCCTCACCGAACACCAGGCCCGCATCGCCGCCCTGATCCTCGAAAACGGCCGGAACATCCGCAATCTGCTGGACGACGTGGTCCGCCTCAGTCGAGTCCACTACGCCCAGGGACAGGCCGGGAGCGTGGACGTGAAAGGCCTCATCGAGCGCCTGCGGGACGGCGCGAGGGACACGATCCAGGGGAAGCTCCTCACCTGGAAGGAAGAGTTGCAGGACGTCCACGTCACCTGCGACGGACGCATGCTCGAAAACCTCGTGGCCAATCTCTTGGGAAACGCCATCAAGTATTCGGTCATAGGGGGGTGTGTGGGCGTACGCCTTCGCCGTGACGGGGAGCGGATCGCCCTGCGGATCCTCGACGACGGACCGGGAATCCCGGCCTCGGAAAGGGCTTCCATCTTCACGCCCTTCTTCCGGGCGAGCAACGTCCGCAATCTCGTGGGTGGAACCGGCCTCGGCCTCGTGATCGCCAAGAACGTGGCCGAGAGACTGGGGGGCCGCCTGGAATGCGACTCCCCGCTCACCGAGGAGGACCGGGCCTTTCTCGGAAGCACTGTGCCCTCGCGTCCGGGCACGGCCTTCGAGGCCGTGCTCCCCGCAACCGAGTAGGAGATGCCATGCGCCAGAGACTGGTCATCGCCGACGACAACCGGGCCATCACCGAAGTCCTGAAGCTCAACTTCGACCTTCTTGGCTACGACGTGCATGTGGCCTCCGACGGGGAGGAGGCCGAAGCGATCTTCCGCCGCATGCGGCCCGATCTCATGATTCTCGACGTCATGATGCCCAAGAAGAACGGCTACCAGGTGTGCCGGGATCTCAAACGGGATTCGGAGCTGGCCCGGATCCCCATCATCCTCCTCACGGCCAAGAGCCTGAGGGAAGACGTGTACTGGGGATACGACTGCGGAGCCGACGCGTACGTCACCAAGCCCTACGACCCCCACCAGCTCGAATTGCTGGTGGACCAGCTCATCCGCGAGGCCGTCTCCGGACAGCGCTCCACGGCGTGGACGGGACTTCCCGATGCCTCGCGGATGGAGAGCGAGTTCCGGGCGAGGCTGGAGGCCGGGGCCCCATGCCTCCTTCTCCAGGTTCGCCTCGCTCCGGCTTTTTCGGAGGGCTTCGCGCTGCGAGCGGGATCCTCCCGCCTCAAGGACCTTGTCCACCGGACCGCATGGCTCCTGCACGAGACGGTGCAGGAATGCGCCGCGGCCGGGGCGGTGGGGCAGACCTCCGACGACCGGTTCTGGATCGTCCTACACCCCTCCGAAGCACAAACCTTGCGCTCCAGGTTCGAGGAGAAATTCGCCCAAGCCGGGTTTTCCGGCTTGGAGGGGGACAAGCCGGCGCTGGAGTGGGACGAGGTGAACCCACCGTCCGAAGGCGGATAGCGTTTCTCACTCCCGCGTCCGGCCGTCGGCCATCGCCCCGTCCAGGCCACCCAGGATCCTTCTGGACACCCCCAGGACGGAGGTTACCGTCCCGTCGGCCTCCTGGATCGGGATGAGCTGGGTGTCGAGCCACAGCCTCCCCACGGGGAAATCGAGTTCCTCCACGCGAACGAGCACCTCGCCGGTCCGGAAGGCCTCCCCGAGGCTGGTTTTCATCCGACGGAGGGTGACACCCTCGAAGAGGTCTTCCAAGCGGCTTCCGGGCACTTCCTCGGGCCGGAGCTTCAGGGCGGCGGCCGTGGAGGGATTGGCGAAGGTCACTCTCTCCTCGCGGCTCACGATGAAAATGAAGTCCCTGGCCGACTCGGCCAGGCTCTGGTAGATCCGCAACGTCTTTTCCAGGTTCTCCCTCGTCCGGACCTCGTCGCTCACGTCCCGGACGACTCCCACAAAACCCTCCGGAGACCCCCACTCGTCCCGGAGGAGGGCCGCGTTGATCTCCGCGGGAAAAGGCTGCCCGTCCTTCCGAAGGACGTTGGCCCGGAAGTTCCGAACCTCCTCGCCCCGCAGGGCCTGCTCCATGGCCTGCCGCACGGCTCCCCCCTCCTGTTCGGAGACCATTTCGAAGACGGAACGGCCCACCAGTTCCTCGTGGGCGCGGGCGCCCCAGATCTCCATTGTGCGGCGGTTGACCATGGTGATCCGGCCGGTGAGGTCCGCCACGACGGTGGCCCCTGGAGACAACTCCAACAGGGTTCGGTAGCGGGACTCCTGCCCGCGGAGACTGATCTCGGCTTCCTTCAAAGACGTCACGTCCGTCCCATGGGAAAGGACCACGCTCACCCGGCCGTGCGCGTCGAGGACCGGCCGGTTGGTCCAGGCCACCCAGACCCTCCGCCCGTCCTTTCGCACGTTTTGGTTGATGTTGGAGGCGAAGGCGTTGGGATCCGCGGCGATCCGCTTGAGGAGGTCCTCCAGGTCCTGTCCGGTGGAATCTTCCTTGGGGACGATGGTACCGATGAGGCTCCGGCCGAGGATTTCTTCCTTCCTGTACCCGAAGAACTCCTCCGCGAACTCGTTCCAGTACGTGACGGTGAGATCGGGCGTGAAGGTGAGAACGATCCCGCGCGCATTCTCCACGAGGGCGCGGTACCTGCTCTCGCTCGCCTGAAGGGCGTCCCGGCTCGTTTCCAATTCGGTCAGCGTTTTGTGAAGATCCTCGATGCTTCGCCTCGCCTCCTCGTACAGGGCGGCGTTCACGACGGTCATCGTGGCGTGGCGCGCGAAGATTTCGAGGACCTCCACCTCCTCCGGAGAAAAGGCCTCCGATTCGCCCGAGTAGAAGGTGACGACGCCGCGCACCGCGTCCTCATGGAGCATGGGCACTGCGCACACGCACCGGAAGCCGCGCTTCTCGGCCTCCTCCCGCCAGGGGGCGAAGTCGGGCTCTTCGGTCCTCATGATGACGGGCCGGCGGAGCTTGATGGCCCGCCCGGCGGGTCCCTGGGCCCGCGCGGATTCGTCCCAGCGGACCTGAACGCTCTCCGTATATCCCTCGTCTCGGCCGGCGGATGCCAGGATCTGGACCTCGGTGCTCTCGGGCACCACGAGCCCCATCCAGACCAGATCCACTCCGAAGATCTCCACGGCTACGCGGCACATCAGGCTTACGGATTCGCCCATGTCCAGGGAACCCGCCATGGCCTGGGACGAGGCCAGGAGGGCCAGGAGCTGGCGGTTCGTCCGCTGCTGGGCCTCCTCGGCCTCGTGACGGTCCGTGACATCGCGCACCACCCCGAAGAAACCGAGCACCCGGCCGAGGGGGTCCGCCTCGGGGACGGCGTGGTCCTCCAGCCACCGGTACGTCTGGGTCCCCCCGTGCAGGAAGCGGTATTCGATCGTGAAGGGCCGCCCCTCCTCCCGCAGGGCTTGGACGGCCCGCTTGACCATTCCGACGTCATCGGGGTGTACGCCGAGAAGCCACTGCCCATCCTGGGCTTGAATCTCCTCCTGGGAAAGACCCAGGATTTCCCGGACCTTGTGGCTCACGAACTGGACCCGTGGAACCGGCGGATCGCCCTCCAGGGAGCTGTAGTAGATGACCTCGCTCACGTTTTGAAGGATGAGGCTCACCTGGGCCTCCCGCCGGCGAAGCTCCTCCTCCACGCGTTTCCGGTCCGTCACGTCGATGGCCGTGGCCAGGCCCGCCGGCCGGCCGTTGTACTGGATGACCGCGGCCGTGAAATCGAGCCATCGCACCTCCCCCGTTTTCTTGACGACCTTGAACTCGTAATGACGCGGAACCGGCTCGCCCCGCTGCCGGGCCAACCCCCTCTCCCGGACCATTTCCCGGTGGTCCGGGTGGACGAGATCCCAGAAGCGCAGCCTCTGCAATTCCTCCCGGCTGTATCCGCTGACCAACTCCGTGGTCCGATTGACGTACCGCAGGTTCTCCCCTTGGTAAATCATGATGGCCGCCTCGGTGCTCTCGGCCAGGCCCCGGAAGAGCGCTTCGCTTTCCTTCACCGCCAGCTCCGCCAAACGCCTCTCGGTGATGTCGCGGCAGTTCACGACGATCCCGCCCACGGCCGGGTCCCCCAGGAGGTTGGTCACGATGGCGGAGAAGATGCGAAGGCTCCCGTTCTTGTGACGAACCCGGTACTCCACGGCGGGAAGGGAAACGCCGGGCGCCCGGAGAGACCGCCTGACCACGTCTTGGATCACCCCGACGTCTTCCGGGGCGACGTAATCGGTGGCCAGGTTCCCGAGCAGTTCCTCCACTGAGTAACCGGTCCATGTGGTCACGGACGGCGTGATGTACAGGGCGCGCCCCTCCGCGCTGAACACGATCACGACGTCGTGGGTGTTTTCGATGAGCGTGCGAAAGCGTCGCTCGCTCTCCCGCAGGCGGCGCTCCGCCTCGACCCGGTCGGTGACGTCCCGGCCGACTCCCACGATGGCCTGCACCCGGCCCTCGGCGTCCAGGACGGCCTTGTCCGACCAGGCGAGCCACCTCCACCCCTGGGCCGTGTGAGCCCGCTGCTCTACATAGCAGGTGTACGGCGGGCGGTAGAGGTCCTTCATGGCTTCGAGCGTCTTGCGAAGGTCCTCTTCGTGCACCAGGGGCATGAAGGTGCGCCCCAGGAGTTCCTCCTCCGATTTGCCGAACAGCCGGCAATACGTCGGGCTGACGAAGAGGAACCGGCCCTCCGTGTCCACCTTGACGACGAGGTCCGTCTGGTTCTCCACGAGGAGCCGGTAGGCCTCCCGGCTCTCCTTGAGGGCTCGCTCCGCCTCTCTGGATAGGGTCACGTCCTCCAGAAAGAGCAGGTCCATGAGTCCTTCCGGCCCTTCCACCCGAACGGGACGCACCCGGGCCAGGAAGCGGGTCCCGTCGGATTTCAGGCACTGCCACTCGGCCCCGGTTTCGGGAAGCACGGCGCGCCTGCCCCTGCCCAGGCACGCCTCGGCCTGACCCCGGCTTTCGGCGGCCACGCAATCCAGGAAGGGCTTGCCGATCACTTCCGCGAGGCTGAGCCTCCGAAACAGGTGGAGAAAGGCCTCGTTGGCGAAAGTGACCACCCCGGCCTTCAGGAGGGCTACGCCCAGCGGCGCCTGCTCGATGAGGTGCCGGTAGCGCTTCTCCGAGTCTTTCAGGCTCTCGAAACGGGCCTTTCGTCGGGAGGTGCGGACGGCCAGGACCGCCCAGACCACGGCGAGCGCCACGAGCGAGACGGTGAAGACGGCCAGCCGTTTCCAGTCACCCGGCGGCTGGACGGGGAGCCACTTGGTTTGAAGGTCGGCGAGAACGCCGCCCTCCGCCAGCTGGCGGAGGGTGGCGTCGATTTCGTCCCGGTTGCCCTCGAGGCCCTTCCGCAGGGGAAAGGCCAGCCGGTCCCGGGACAGGAACAGGACGCCGAACCGACCCCGGGCGACCGCCACTTCCCCGCTGTACTCCTTGCTGATGAGAAAGAGGGTGTTCAGGTAGTCGTTCAGGACCGCGTCCACCTCGCCCCGGCGGAGCGCCTCGAAGCTGGCTGTCGTGTCGTCGTACACCTTCAATCCGGCCAGCCCCACCTCCGGAGCCAGGCGGGCACCCAGTCCCTCTCCCGTGGCGCCCCGCTTGACCCCAAGGAGGAGCCCTTTCAGGTCTCTCTTGGATCCGACTTCCTGCTGAATCCGGTGGGCCACGACGAGGCCCGTTTCAAGGTAGGATTCCGTGAAGAGGAATCGGCGCTCGCGATCGGGGGATCGATAGATCGCCCCGATGGCCATGTCGGCCTTTCCCTCCTCCAGCAGGGTCCATATCTCGGGGAAGGAGGTCCACGTGATCTCGTACGTCCACCCGCGGGTGGTGCACAGCAGGCGAAGGAGATCCACGTCGAGCCCGCGTTCCTCCCCGCCCTCCCGATAGGCGAAGGGCTCGTAGGGAGAGGCCGCGACTCTCAGGTGAAATGTCTTTCCCCTTTCGACGCCTCCGGATGCCCGCCCGGTCTGGGTCCCCGCGGCCACGGGGATCACGACCATGGCACAGAATGCGCAGATCCTTAGCCACCCTCGCATGGCCACGGCCTCCGATGGGACGCCCCCGCTCCCGCGGTTCCGGGCGCCCGTGCCTCTCCGGTTCAAGGGGGCCCTCCCGCCCCCGGACTCACGCGATCTGATTCACCCGGTTCTTGCCCTGACGCTTGGCCTGGTAAAGCGCCTGGTCGGCCAGGTCGAGAATCTCGTGGTGGTCCCGGCCGTCCGTGGGGAAGGAAGCCAGGCCCACGCTCAGGGTCACGGACGCCGTTTGCCCGCCGCCTCCGACGTGGACCCGCAGGCCCTCGACGGCGCTACGGATCCTCTCGCCGATGGTGAGCGCCGTGGAAGCATCGCACCTCGGAAGGAATAGGGCGAATTCTTCACCGCCGTACCGGGCCGCGATGTCCTCACGCCGGATGAGGGCCCTCACCGTCTCCGCGACGGCCCTGAGCACCTCGTCGCCCGCAAGGTGGCCGAAGGTGTCGTTGACGACCTTGAAGCCGTCCAGGTCCATCATCAGCATCGAGAAGGGCAGCGAGGATTCGGCGTGCTCGCGGGCCTCCTTCGCCAAGACCTCCTGAAAGTAACCGTGGTTGTACAATCCCGTGAGTCCGTCCATGACCGCCTGGCGCCGGGTCCGGGCGTGGATCTGCGCGCTCTCCAGGGCATTCACGGTCTGGTTGGCCAGGACTTCCAGAGCCCGAAGCGTCTCCAGAGAGGGGATCTTCCCGTCCACGGGCTCGTCCACGGAGATGATTCCCAGCAGACGGCCGTCCTTGTCCTCCAGCGGGACGATGAGGGTGTCCAAGGGGTCCCAGTCGTCCGGTTCCTTGGGCAAGCGGGGGTTCAGGGGAAGGATGTCGTAGGGCCCGATGACGGCGTCGGCGTGCCCCACGAAATAGCAGCTTCCCACCCGGTAGCGCGGATGGATGAGTTCGAAGATCTGCTCGGCGGGAGGCCTCGCCTTCCGCACCTCCTCCCACCGGTCCGAGAGTCCGGCCTGGGCGACTCTCTCGAAGAGGTGCTCGTCCTCCCGATAGAGGCTCACGAGGACCGTCCGGAACCCCATCCCCTCGCGGATCCCCTCCGCCACCTTCTCCAGGATCGTCTGGACGTCGAGGTGGACCTTGAGGAGATTCGAGATTTTGAGGATCTGGGAGAGGTAGTCGGTCTGGCGAAGGAGCTTTCGGTTGGTGTCCATGAGCTGCTTCTTGAGAATCTCGTCCTGGACGTGGCCGGCGATCTGGGCCAGGGCCAACTCGAGGAATTTGCATTCGTTCCCGGTGAACACGTCCTTTCCGGCTCCCCTTTCCAGGACCAGGACGCCGAAGGCAAGCTCCGTCGTCGCCACGGCCACCGAGACCTGACATCCCGCCCCTTCCAGGAGGAGCGGGACCACAGCGGAGCCGGTCACGAGCCGGGGTTCCCTGAGCTCCGGCGCCTCCAGGAGATCCAGCAAGGCCTCCTTGGCCGCGTGGGGATCCAGGGGGAGGCCCTCCAGACTCACGAGGAGGGGCTGGCGGGCGGACCCCGGCGGCAGGACCAGCAACAGGCCCCGGTCCCAGGGGACGAAGTCTCGAAGCCCCGAGAGCAAGGTCAAGAGGAAGGACTCGTTCTCCAAGGATCCGGCCGTCGTCAGGGAGAGCTGCTGGAGGAACTCCTGACGGCCCGTCGCGTGGATGAGCGCGGCGTTCTTTTCCTGAAGTCCCCCATACAGCCGCATGGCCCAGACGAGGATGAGGAGGGTCAGGCTGCCCATGAGGACGGAAACGTAGCGCTCCTCCCGGGTGGCTCCGACCACCAGGGCCACGAGGGGCGAGGAGAGCAGGACCCAGCCCAGGTTGCTGACGAACGATTTCTTGAACGTGGTTCGAAGAGGGGCCTTCAAGGAGGACGGGTTTCCCGCCACGTAGAAGAACCAGTTGGCTCCGGTCATCACCAGCATGGCCGAAAGGAAAATGGCGAATTCCAGGAGCGATTGCTCAGGCCCTCCCCGGGACAGGGCGAGGTAGAAGGCCCCCCCCAGAGCGATGGACAGCGCGGAGAGGGCGGCTCCCCATACGTGCACCAGCCCCAACCCTCCGAACCCGCGTCGGTAGGCGCGGCTGACGAGGAGTCCGACCCCCGCCAGCGTTCCGGCCAGCACGGGGTTCTGAAGCACCACGATGGCGGGGAAGGCCACGACGTGATCGAGGTTGAGATAGCCCAGGCCCGGCACATGGACGTCAAACTGGTAGGCCAGGAAGAAGAAAAGGAGCACGGCTGGAGCGGCCCAGAGGTCATGGATGCGCCACGAGGCGCGAGTCCCCATCCAAACCAGAAGGACCAGAGAGAGGATGGTGAGCGTCAGCGGCAGCCGCTTTCCCTGCATGACCGGCCTTTCCTGACTTACGATACCACGAAGAACGGGCCGCGAAAGCCCCCCAGCGGGACCCGGAGGAGGGCCTGGCTCCGCCACGGCCCCAATCCTCCGGCCTCCGCGTTCCCGGATTGCAACATTTTGGTCCACCCAAACGGACTCCTCGCCTACACTGTCCGCGCCCCGGAGAGCCCGGGCCGTGCGCGATTTACCCCAGGAATGAGAAACCCCTAGTTGTTTTTCGGGTTTTTGCTCCATTGGCTTTATATTGATTTCTTTCTGGGTGAGGTTTTTCAGGACAGGGGGAGAACCGATGACCACGTTAGTCTATGCGGTGCTGTATCTTTCTGCGGCGGTGTTCGCCATCGCCACGGTGGCGCGGGCCGTCCTCTATGCCCGCCAGCCCATCCACCTCCGGTGGGAGTTGTACCCGGTCCCTCATGAGGCGGTCCACCGCGTGAAGCACGGCGGATCTTACTTCGAGGAGACGGACTGGTGGACCAAGCCGTCCCATTTCAACCTCTGGGGCGAACTGAGCTTCATGGTCCCAGAGATGCTCTTCCTGAAAGCCCTCCACGAGTTCAACCGGAAGCTCTGGTACCGCTCCTTTCCCTTCCACTTCGGCCTGTATCTCCTGATGGGGACGGTGGGACTCGTCCTTTTCTCGGCCCTGCTCGGGGTTTTCCTTCCCTCCTCCCTGGGAGGTCCGCTGGGCTCCCTGCTTCACTGGGCTTGCCTGCTCATGGGCGGCGCCGGCGTGACGCTCTCGATGGTCGGGGCCCTGCTCCTCTTGCACCGGCGCTTGACGGACCCGGCGCTCAAGACTTACACGACGGCCGGGGACATCTTTAACCTCGTCTTCTTCGTGGTGGCCTTCGGCGTCCTGTCCGCCGGATACTTCCTCATGGACCCGGCAGGTCCTGGGGTCGTGGGCATTACGATGGGCCTGCTCAGGGCGGACCTGTCCTTGGACATCCCTGGCCTTTTCGGAGTCGGCTTGATCCTGTGCGGGCTCCTGGCGGCCTACATCCCGTTGACGCACATGTCGCATTTCGTGGGCAAGTACTTCACCTACCACAGTGTCCGCTGGCAGGACCATCCCAACCGTCCCGGCAGCGACATTGAAAAGAAGCTTCAGGAATACCTGACCTACCGTCCCACCTGGTCGGCGGAGCACGTGACCGCCGACGGAAAACGCACGTGGGCGGACGTGGCCACCACCAACCCTTGGCAGGGGGAGAAGAAATGAAGGACAAGATCAACCTCTCCGACATGTCCCGCCGGGACCGCAATCCCCTGACCCACCTGGAGAACCGGGACCTCATGCCCCTCCCGCCCCCCCTGGACTCCCCGGACAAGGACCATAGCTGGACTCCCCTCGCGGAAAAGACCCTGGCCGCGGTGGAGTGCGGCCTGGACGACACCTGCGCCATCAACATCCCCCAGCCCAAGACCCGGGAGGAGGAGGACGCCCTCGTCCAGAAATTCCTCTCCGGGCTGGACAAGCTCTTCACCAAGGAAAACAACTGGACCTTCCTTCAGCCGCTGGTCCTCAGTATGGAGCACTGCGCCAAGTGCCAGACCTGCTCCGAGGCGTGCCACATTTACGAGGCCAGCGGCGGGAACGAGCTCTACCGGCCCACCTTCCGCTCCGAGATCATGCGCCGCCTTTACTTCAAGTACGTCAAGCACGGCGGGCTTCTCTCGGCGTGGCAGCACGGAGACATCGAGCTGAACTGGCCCCTCGTGGCCAGGCTGGCCGAACTCTCCTACCGGTGCAACCTGTGCCGCCGGTGCGCCCAGACCTGTCCCATCGGCGCGGACAACGGCCTCGTGGCCCACGAGCTCCGGAAGCTCTTCAGCATGGAGATGGGGATCAACGCCAAGGAATGCCACGACAACGGCTCCGTCCTCCAGCTCAAGGTGGGCTCCTCCACGGGCATGACCTCCCTGGTGGTGAAGGACAACATCGAGTTCATCGACGAGGACATGACGGAGAAGACCGGCATCAAGGTGGAGACGCCGTGGGACGTGGAGGGCGCGGACGTCCTCCTCATCCACAACGCCGGAGAGATCATGGCGTGGCCCGAGAACCCCGGGGCCTTCGCCGTCATTCTGAACGCCGCCGGCATCACCTGGACGCTCTCCTCCGAGTTGGCCGGCTACGACTCCATCAACTACGGCCTCTGGTACGACGACGCGCAGTTCGCCCGGGTGGCGATCAAGCACGCCGAGGCCGCGAAGAAGCTGAAGGTCAAGAAGATCGTCCTCGGCGAGTGCGGCCACGCCCACAAGGCCCTCTCGGTCATCGCCGACCGGGTTCTCACGGGCGAGCTCAACATCCCCAGGGAGTCCTCCATGACGCTCCTTCGGGACATCGTGATGGGCGACCGACTCCGTCTGGACCCCTCCCGGAACGATTTCCCCGTGACCCTTCACGATCCCTGCAACCTGGTCCGGCTCATGGGGGTCGTGGAGCCCCAGCGCGAGATCGTCCGAAAGATCTGCCCCCAGTTCCGAGAAATGTGGCCCCACGGGGTGGACAACTACTGCTGCGGAGGCGGCTCCGGCTTCGCCATCATGAGCGGCAACAACTTCCAGGATTGGCGTTTCCACGTCTCCGGCCGGAAGAAGCTCCAGCAGGTCCTCAACGCCTTCGCCGACTGCCTCGATCCCTCGATCCACAAGTACATCTGCGCCCCGTGCAGCAACTGCAAGGGCCAGTTCCGCGACATGCTGGCGTACTACCAGATGTGGGAGAAGCACCGGATCCTGTACGGCGGGCTCGTGGAACTGATCGTGAATTGCATGCTGGATGTCAAACCGGGCTTCATCGATTGGGAGTGGCACTGAACCATTTGGTATGGGAGATTCCGGATTGCGGCGGCACAAGTCTCAAGTCCGGAACTCAAGAGGGGATCCGACATGGCGAAGAAGATACTGGTCGTCGACGATGAGCCCGACGTGGTGACCTACCTGAGCACGGTTCTGAAGGACGCCGGATACGAGACCCTGGAAGCCTCCAACGGCGAGGAGGCCCTCGCCCAGGTGGCCGCCGGCAAGCCCGACCTCATCACCCTGGACATCACCATGCCGGAGATGACGGGCGTGCGCACGTACCGGACCTTGAAGGAGGACGCCGCCCTGAAGAAGATCCCCGTGATCATCGTCACGGGCGTATCCCACGAGTTCAAACAGTTCATCTCGACGCGGACGCAGGTCCCCGCGCCGGAAGGCTATCTGGAGAAGCCGGTGAAGCCCGAGGAGCTCGTCGCGGAAGTGAAGCGGCTGGTCGGCTAGCCTTCACCCAAGCCCAGAAACGGAGCCGTCCGCGGAGAAACCGCGGACGGCTTTTTTTCGGCTCCCCCGCGTCAGGGGGGTGCGCTCCGCACGAAGGGAAGCCGGACCCTGAACCGCGTTCCGCGCCCCGGCTCCGAATCCACGGAGATGTCCCCGCCGTGCTTTTCGACCACCTTGTGGGAGATGAAGAGACCCAACCCCGTTCCCTCGAGCCCCTTGGAGGAGAAAAAGAGGGTGAAGATCCGCTCTCGAGTCTCCCGGTCCATCCCGATGCCGTCGTCCTCCACGGTCAGCACCGCGGACCCGTTCTCCCTGGCCAGGCCGAACCGGACCGAGTGCCTGTCCTTTCTCCGGTCGACCCGGCACGCGTCGAGGGCGTTCTCAAGGAGGTTCACGAGGGCCGCGTGCAACGACTTCGGCTCCATGTCGCAGGGTCCCACCTCTTCCAAATGGGCCTCCAGGTGGACGCCCAGGCTCTCGGCCCGCGGGCGAACCGCTTCGAGGGCCGAGTACGCCAAGTCCTTGAGGGAGGCGCTTTCCCAGACGGGTTCCCGCTCCTTGGCGACGTAGAGGAGATCGAGAACCACGCTGCGGATCTGCTCCACGTTCCGCCGGATCATCTTCCAGCCCTCTTCCACCCGTTCCGGGCGCTGCCTTTCTATGCCCGTGTTCATCATGTACATCCCCCCGTCCAACCCGGTGAGGAGGCCCTTGATGCCGTGGGATACGGAGCCGACGAGGAGGCCGAGGTTGGCCAGCTGGCCTTGCAGGCTGCGGATTTCGGTGATGTTCGTGGACATCTCCATCACCATTTCGATTTCGCCGTCGCCGTTTCGGATGGGAGCGGTGGAAACCAGGGTGTTGACCTGACGTCCGTCGAGGGCGGTGACGATCTCTTCGCTGTGGTGGACGTTTCCGTCCTCGAAGGTCCGCGCCACGGGGCAATTGAGGCACGGCTCCGAGCGGTGCTTGTAGACATCGAAACAGAAGGCCCCCACGCGGTCCCCGAAATCCTCCCGAAAGGCCCGATTGGACTCCACGATCCTCAGGTCCCGGTCCTGGACCGAGATGTAGCAGGGCACATCCTCGAACAAGGCGCGGTAGCGCTCGCGACTGCGGCGGAGCTTGTTCTCCAGAGCCTTGACGGGAGAGAGATCCGCCGAAACCTCCACCACGGCCCGCACGCTCCCGTCCGGCCCCAGGACGGGCGAGGTGTAGACGAGGATGGGCATGGACCGACCGTCCGGCAAGGCGACGACCTGCTGACTCACGTGGCACCGCCCGTCCGCAAAGGTCTCGTCCACGGGACAGTCACGACACTTCTCGCCGCGGCCCTTGTAGACCGCGAAACAGAAGGCCCCCACGGAGCCGCCGAAGGTGGCCTGAAAGTTCTCGTTGGCCGCGAGGATTCTGCCTTCCCGGTCCTGAACCGTCATGAAGCAGGGCGCGGACCGGAAGAGATCCTCCACGCCGGGGAGCAGGGGGGAGAGAATCTCGCCGATCCCCTTCATGGCCCGCCTCCCCCGTTGAGAGCCTTCCGAATGGCGCGCGCCAGCGCGGAGAGATCAATGGGCTTTTCGATCCGGCCGGATGGCTGCGGCATGGGCGCGCACGACTTGTCGAAGAGCTGGACGTCGCTCGCGCCGGTGATGAAGATCACGGGCAGATCCCGGAGAGCGGGGGTTTCCCGGAGCGACCGGTACACCTGGATGCCCGATTGGTTGGGCATGTGGACGTCCAGAAGGAGGAGGTCCGGGAGATCCCTCAGCGCCGCCTCCAGCACCGCATCCGGGTCGGACACCGCGCGGGGAAGGTGCCCCTCGTCCTCCAGCCAGGCGCACAGGAAGGTAAGGGTGTCCGGCTCGTCGTCGACCACCATGATCTTCTTGGGAGGCTCCATGGATCCTCCTACTTGATCTTCCGCGCTTCACCTATCGGGAAGGCGAACCACCCAACGCGCCTCTCCGGCCTCCGTCATCGAGAAAGCCACGGTGCCGCCGTGGGCCCGGGCCACGCGACAGGCGGCGTGAATCCACAGCCCCGCCCGGTCCGCGCCGTGGGGAACGTACACGTCCCCGAGCGCGCCCGCGAGGGTGGCCGGATCGATCGGAGTCCCTCCGTGGCGGACTTCGAACACGATCCACGGCGGGTCGCTCCGCGCTTCCAGGACGACGTGCCCGCCTCCGTTCGCCTCCTCGCCGCCGCAGGCGTCGAGGGCGCTCTCCACGAGGTTGACGAGCATGGCCTGGATGGCGTTCGGATCGCCCGGAAAGGAAGCCTCGGCGGAACGGCCGGTCAGATCCACGTTCAACGCCTCGGAGATCTTCCGGCAACCGGCCAGGGTCGACTCCACGACCTCCCTGGCGGAGAGCGTCTCGGAGTGCACCTCCCGGTCTCTGGCGTAGTACAGGATGTTTCCCACGACGGAGCGGACGCGCGCGAGGTTCCGGCGGACCATGACCGCACCCGCCCTCGCCCGTTCGGGGTCCCCCTTCCGGTGGCCCGATTCCAGGAGGTATACGCCGCCTTCGAGCGAGTTGAGGGCGCCCTTCAGAGCGTGGGTGATGGACCCCACGAAGGCCTCCAGGGAAGCCAGCCGAGACTGGACCGGCAGAGAGGCCGCAGAACCCTTTGGGCGGGCCAGGAGAAGGACGAGCGGGGGACCCTCCGGCCCGCCCAGGAGAGGGACCGCCGTGACGGATACCTCCACGGCCTCTCCGGACAAGCCTCGGAAGGTCTCCTCGACGGTATGGGAGGCGCCTTCCTCCAGGGCCCTGCGGACGGGGCAATCGACGCAGTCCGCGGCCGCCACCCCGAAGGTCTGGGAGCAGGTGCTCCCCGGGAGGGGGGAGTAGGCCTCCCGCGCCGCGGCGCTGGAGGCCACGACCTTCAATCGGCCGTCGACCAGGGCCGCCCAGCCTCCCATTCTGTTGAGAAGGCGCTCCTCCAGCTCACCCACGGGAACCTCCCGCCCGGCCGGCCGCAGGGCCGGCCGGGTTCGGATCGGAGCGCCTCAGTGGAGCTTTCCCTTCAGTTCGAAAATCTTCCTCAGGTTGAGAACGAGGGATTCCTCGTCCACGGGCTTGTTCATGAAGCCTTCCGGCGGAGGAACGGGACGCTCGTAGATGAGCCTCCGCATTTCGGGCTTGCCCGTGATCACACAGATGGGAAGGGCCCGGAGATCCGGATCCTCTCGGAGAGAGATGAAGACGTCCACCCCGCTCTTCCCGGGCATGGAAAGGTCCAGGGTCATGAGGTCGGGCCGGCGGGTGCGGGCCAGCTCCAAGGCCTCCTCGCCGTTCGAGGCTTTCAGGACCGTGGCCCCGTTGTCTTCCAGGACGGCGCCGATGAAGGCCACCATGTCGGGCTCGTCGTCCACAACCAGCACGGTCTTCCCGGCGAAAGCCGGGGCATGCGCCTTGACTTCCACGCGCGCCTTCCTCTCCTGCGGAACGAGGGCGTCCGCCACGAGGTTCACGAGCTGGGTGACCTTCATATCGAGCTTGTAGTGCTTGATGAGATCCGTGAGGCCGTCCACGCAGTTGTGGCAGGAGGTCACGACGGCCTGGGCCCCCGTGGCCGAGAGCTGGTCTGCCTTCACCTTGGCCGACTTCAGGCGCCGGGGCGCGTATTCGGACATGGACATGGCGCCCCCCCCGCCGGTGCAGCAGTAGTTCTCCGCACGGTTCGGGTACATCTCCCGGAAGTCACCGAGAACGTGCTTGAGCAGTTCGCGGGGCTCCTCGAACATGCCGCAGGAGCGGGCGTTGTTGCAGGAGTCGTGGTAGGTGGCGGAGAGGGCGTTCTTGCTCCGGTCCACCTTGATGCGCCCCTCCTGGATGTACCGGAGCATGGTGACCACCGAACTCTCCATCTCGAAATCGAGGTCCATGCCGGCCCAGTTTTGCGCTTCGCAGCGGGTGGACCGGTATCCGTGGCCGCACTCGGAGATGACGAGCTTTTTCCCTTTCAGCTCCTTCACCTTTTCGAAGAGCCGACGGGCCACGGCCCCCCCGAGTTCGTCGTCCCCCGAAAAGAGGCCGAAATTGGTCATGTCCCAGCCTTCGCTGGGCATGGTCCAGTTCTCTCCGGCGTAATAAAAGATCTTCGCCGCGTCCTTGATGGTCCGGGGATCGTACTTCACTTCACGGGGATTGATGGAGTAGACGACGTCCGCCCCGACCTTGTCGATGGGGATGGCGGCCGCGGGGTCGCCCACCTCCTCCACCAATTCGTCGGACATCCACTGGATGGTCTCCAGGTAGTCCTCCTTGAGGACGCCCATCTGGTTGCCGATCTCCCACTGATCCTTGCTCACGACGGCCACGCCCTCGGGCATGACCCCCACGTGGACGAGGAGTCCCCTGGTCATTCGGTTCAGCACCGCGAAGTCCACACCCATGGGGCAGTTGAGCGTGCAGCGGCGGCAGTTGGTGCATTTTCCGAAGGCGATGTCTTTCAGCTCCTCGAGCTCCTCGTCGGTGAAGACGCTCTTGGCACCCACCCACCACGGGATGACCCGCCCGGTCCAATCCACGTGGCGTTTGAAGATCTTGCGGATGCGGTCGGCCTTGTAGGCCGGAGCGTAGGTCACGTCGTCCGGATTCGTCAGCACGTAATGGCAGGATTCGGTGCACATTCCACAGTGGACGCATCCCACCAGGGAAGAGACCACGGGCCTGGACAGCTTCTGCGGAAGCCTCTCCAGGAACTTCTGCGCCTTGTACGATCTGTCCATGCTCATCGGCGTCACCTCTTGGACGTGAACGGCCGCGCGCCCGCCCTACCGGGCGGCCGCCGATCCGGCGCCCCGCTGAAGGGGAAAGACTCCCCGGTGGCCCATGGTCCTGCCCAGGAAGTACCGCCCGAAGGGATAGTAGAGATAGTGGGAGATCTTGCTGAAGGGGACATAGACCAGAAAGAAGGCCGTCAGAAGGAAGAAGGTCAGGAGGGGCCACTCGGCCTTCTCGGGCGTGTTCGGCGCGGCGAGAACCCCAAAGAGGAACCACACCGTCAGCAGGACGAGGGAGAAGATGTCGTCGGGGGTGCTGATGGCGCGGATGTGCGGCCGCACCAACCGCCTTACGATCCGGATGCAGCCCACCAGGAAGGCCGCCGCGATGAAGACGCGGAACGAAATCACCACTCCGGGGAGTTCGAGAAGGCCCGGCGCGTAAGGAATGATGAAGGAAAGGGTGATGGCCGCGACGACCCCGAGGTGGAAGATCACGAACTGGATCCAGAAGACGGGGTTCCGGCGCGTGCTTTCCATGGCCCAGGGCATGGCCACGTTGAACAGGGAGTAGGCGATGGCTTTCTTCCGATTCTCCGGGCTCCCCTTTCCCGTAAAGGCCTGCCTTTCCTTCCCGAACTTGAAGGAGAACATCCACCTCAGGCGGAGGATGTACACGGCCGCCATGAAGACCAGGGCGATCTCCTGGAGGCGGTGCTCGGCGAAGTGAAGGAGCGTGCTTTCGGTCATGTCCGTTCCTTTCTAACCGAGGGCGCCGACGCGCGCGCCGAAGGGCTTGAGTTCGCGCTGGTCCAGAACGCAGACCACGACCTCCGACAGGCGGGACTCGTTCCCGAGGTGGGCCGCGATCTCCTCCACGACGACTTTGCTGGAGAGGTCCAGAGAAACCCCGTAGAATCCCGCACCCATGGCTGGGAAGGCGACCTGTTTCAGCCCGGCCGCCTCCGCGGCGGCGAGGGCGCTCCGAACCGCCTTCCGGAGCTTCGCCTCCTCGTCGGGCTCGTGATGGCGCGGGCCCACGGCGTGGATGATGCGCTTCGCCTTGAGGTTCCCGGCCTGGGTCACAACGGCCTCGCCCGGTTCCAGCGGGCCCAGACCGTTCAACTCGGCCTGGATGGAGGGACCTCCACGCTGGGCGATGGCCCCTCCGAAGCCGGTTCCCAGCTTGAGGTCGGGCCTGGCGTAGAAGACGAAGGACTCCACGTCCAGATCTGTGATGTCCCCCTGCACCAGCCTGAGGGTCTTTCCCCGTATCACCTTCTCGGTCATCAGTGCCTCGCCTCCCTTCTCCGCGCCTCCAGCTTCCCGTGGAGTTCCCCCTTGAGCCGTGGATCCTTCAGGTCCTCCAGCGTGAACGCCTCCAATACGCTTCGGATCTCCTCGTTGATCAGCCCGTATACGATGCGGCATTCGCAATCCCCCGCCCGAAGGCAGGTCGTGGGATCTTCCAGGCAATCGAGTATGGCGACGGGTCCGATGGCGGCTTCGATGATCTGGCGCAGGGTGATGGCATCGGCCGGCCGAGTGAGCCGATATCCGCCCTGCTTTCCAGGGAAGCCCTTGAGCAGGCGCTGGTTTCTCAGCGGCGCCGTGAGTTGTTCCAGATAGCCCCGGGAGAGGTCCGTCCGCTCCGCCACGTCCGCAAGGCTCACGGGATGGCCGTCCTCGCTGTTCCGGGCGATGTCGAGCATCATGCGTAGCGCGTAGCGTGCCCGCGTGGATATCCTCATGGGGGAAATCCTGAGGCCGGTACTCATACTAGTCCAGTAATATTACTAGGAGATTAAAACGGGCGGGTTGAGTCGCCCACTTGAGGCGCCGGCTTCCCGCCTCATCTGCAGAGTCCGCATTCCACGAGAAGCGGACGTAAGTCGTTCACATAGAGCGTGTTGCAGTTAGCAGAGCGAAGGTCCCGATGGGGAGGCAAAACGTTACAATTCGACACAGATGCAGGGCGCGGCTCTACCCGGTCTTACCCTCCGCGACCTTGGGCAGCACCAGGGTGTCTCCCTCTTCGAGGGCCCGCTTCACCGTGGCGGCCCACCCCGGCCGGATGAGGTCGGCCAGGGAGTAGTCTTCAAATACTTGCACGACACGGTGGTTGATGAGGAGATAGAGGAATCGGCATTCGCAGGCTTCGGACTGGGCGCAGTGGTCCGGCTCCAAGACGCAATCCAGAATGGCGATGGGACCGATGGACGCTTCCACGACTTCCCGGAGGGTGATCTCCTGCGCCGGACGCGCGAGCCGGTATCCTCCCTGCTTTCCGAGGACTCCCCTCAGGAGATTGTGGTTCCTCAGCACGATGGCCAGCTGCTCCAGGTATCCGCGGGAGACTCGGGTCCGCTCGGAAACCCCGGACAGACTGACCGGCTCGCTCTCGCCCCCGTTCCGCGCAATGTCCAGCATCATGCGAAGGGCGTAGCGGGCTCGCGTGGACAGTTTAAAGGACATGGGCTCTCCTCCCCGGGGCCGATCCGAAGTCCGAACGCAGGGCCGGCAGGATTCCTCCCTCCGCTGCGGGCCGGCGGCGCCTCTACGGGCCGCCGCCTCTCCTACTAAGCCACTATCTATTTTACACCCGAACCCGTTTCGTCACTCGGCCCCGTTCTTGTCCCCTCCGTGCGGGGAAAGGCGGTCGATCTCCCTTCTCAGGTATTCAGCCGTCTCTTTCTTCGCCTCCTCCAGATAGCCGGGGTGCTCGTGGTGATACATCTCCTCAGGCATGTACCCGGTGATCCAGCTGGGATTCATGGGGTAGACGTGGGGGCTGAACACCGTGGAATAGAGGTGCCAGACGGCGATGGCCAGCGTGGCGAGCCATGCCTCGTAATAGTGGACGACAAGGGCCACGTCCAGGGCCCCCTTGGGAAGGAAGTGGATAAACCAGTTGTCGAACCAGAGCAGAAGGCCCGTGGCCACCATCACGACGGTGCCCCAGACCAGGGCCCAATACTCGGCCTTTTCCACGTAGGAGAAGCGCTGGATGCAGGCCGCGTTCTCCTTTTTCCCCAGGTTGTAGAGGATGCGATCCAGAAAGAAGCGGAAGTCCTGGGGTTTGGGCCACATGTCCCGGACGAACTTGCGCCCCCGCGGGGTGAAGAGGAAAACCGCGTGCCAGAGGATGGCCCCGCCGAACACCACGGCGGCGACGCGGTGGACCGTTCCCCTCAGCGCGAACCCACCTTCCCAGCCGAAGAACAGCGTGGAGACCCAGCTCTCGCTGAAGCGGAGGGCGAAGCCCGAGATCACGAGCGTGATGAAGCTCACCATGAGCAGGGCGTGCTGGGCCACCTCGTCGGGCCGCATGCGGATGACCTGAGGCTTGCGCCGCAAGAGGCCCTGGATGTGGCGCCACAGGTCCAGGAGCCAGTGGATGACCATCAGGCCGATGATCACCACGATCACGACGATGTAGAGCTTCTCGACGATGTCCGCCGCCCGGGTCTGCAGGCCCCCTCTCACGCCATGGATCGGAGTGGCCGCGAGGGCCTCCGAGATGCCCGGGTGGCACTCGCCGCAGGTGGCCCTCAGGTTCTTGGGGTTGACCGTGGAGGTGACGTCCGAACTGGGCAGGATCCGGTGGACTCCGTGGCAGGAGGCGCAATTGGCCACGTGGACGTCCCCGGCCTTGCTCTTGAGGCCGTGGTAGGAGTCGATGAAGGTGATCAGGCGACCCGGGGGCAGGCCGTACTTCGCGTTGAGCACCTCCGACTCGTGACAGGGCGAGCACGTGGCCTCGGCCACCCTGGACCGGGAAACCGGCGACCGGGGATCCGAGGGCGGAATGATGCCGTGCTCACCGTGACAGGTGGTGCAGACCGGCGCGTCCGTCTCGCCGCGCGAGGCGAGCTTTCCGTGGATGCCCTCCCAGTAGTCCCCCTCCACTCCCTTGTGGCATTTGCCGCACGTCTTGGGAATGTTGAAGTGGTTGATGGAGGAGTCGTGATCGCCCGGGGAGAGGATCTGGTGGGCCGAGGCCTCCGTCGAATGGCAGTCGATGCACGTCGCCGCCACGTACACGCCGCCCTTGGCCGCCTGTCCGTGGACCGAACTCGTGTAGATGTCCACGGGGTGCTGGATCCGGATGTCGTACTTCTTCACGAGGTCGATGTTCTCGTGGCACTTCCCGCACGTTGCAGGGAGGTTCGCCGGGTGCGTGGTCGAGGCCTTCGCCGAAGCGGGGAGGATCTCGTGGGTGCCGTGGCACGCGGCGCAGGTGGGGATATCGCCGCATTCGCCCACGTTGAGCCGCCCGTGCCTCTTGTACTGGTCCGCCTCCTCCGTGTGGCAGGAGCGGCACCCCTCGCAGCCGGCCGAGAACTTCTTCTCCGGCGCCGCGTGGGGGAACACGGTCTTGTCCGCGTGGCAGTCCTGGCACCCCAGGTCCTTGTGGATGGATAACCGGAGGTCGTCGGCGATCTTGCTCTTGTGAGCGCTTTCCTCGTGGCAATTGATGCACGACTTGGAGTCGATCTTCTCCGCTTCCTCGGCCCGCACGAGGGAGGAGGCCCCGCAGACGAGCAGAGTCCCCAAGAGGATCCAGAGAAGCGGTCGTCGTTTCCCGGTGGGTTTTCCGTTCATCTTTGGCACTCCTCCTCGAAGGGGCCCTGACAGGCCGCCGGCGGCTTCGATGCCGCGCGGGGACTCTCGAATGGGTGGCCGGCGTCCCCCTTCGGATGGCGAGACCCGGCCGCCCCGGTCCCAGGCCTTTCTTTGATTAGCGTGCGGACCCGGAAAAAACCGGCATTTCGTGCCCGTCTCTCCGGCGGTGAGGGATATGCCCCACAACGCCGGACTATCGAGTTCGACCGAGGCCTCATCGGACACCCGCCCCCCCGCCGTGGGCCGGAGGCACCACCCGATTCCCGGGAGGCTTGGCCATCCAGGAGACCTCGTGGAGATGAGCCTGGGCGGCGCCGACGGCACGCAGGCCGGCCTTCTCCAGGAAGGCCGTTGCTCGTCGAACGGAGATGCCGGCCACGGGGTGTTCGCGACCTTCCGCCCGGTGCACCCGGGACACCAAATCAAACCCCTCCGGCGAGAAGTCCGCCAATACCAGGGTGCCCCCGTCGGAGAGGACCCGGGCCATTTCCTGAAGAGCCTCCTCCGGCCGCAGGAGGTGGTGGAGACAATCCATGGAGGCCACCCGTTCGAAGGAACCGTCCGCGAAGGGCAGGCTCCCTGCATCGAGGACCGCAAAGCGGATTACCCCGGAGAATGCTTCGCGCCCCGCGAGATAGCTGGCCAGTTCGGTCTCTCCCCGGTCCATGTCCACGCTCCAGACCTCCATCCCGAGCCGGGCCAGGGCCACGGCCAGAAGGCCCTTCCCGGTTCCCACATCCAGGGCCTTTCCCGCCCATCCCCCCCCGGCCGAGGCCACGAAAGCCGCCGCCGCCAGGCGGTCGTGGCCGAGACGGAGGTACTGCTCCGTGCGGGAGAGGAATGCGGCGCGGCGCTTCTCCAGGGAAAGGACCGACGGGGGTACGGCTTCCGACCGAGCCCGGTCTCCGCCCTGCGGAGCCTGCCCCGAGGCCGTCAAGGGATTGATCTCACCGCTCCCCCTTCTGTCCATTGCCGCTTCCCCGTCAGTAGGCGTGGGTGCCGAGGATGACCTGGATCCCAAATTTGGACTCCAGCGTGGGCTTCAGCGCATCGAAATCGATGGGGCAACCGGCGGTTTCCATGGCCAATCTCATGCAGGTGCCGAGGTAGAGAACGTCGAACCCGCGCTCCAACCCTTTGCCGGTTTCCTTCAGGAGTTTCACCCTGGGCACGACCAGCCCCGGGCAGTCCCCGCAGTCCGTCATGGCGCAAAGGTCCACGGAATCGAAGCGGGCGAACTCCCCCGCGCGTTCGGAAATGGCCTTGAAACACTTGGCGCAGGCCACGCACGAATGGTCCTTGACCCGCTTGCAGTAGAGAATCGCCACCTTCGCCATCGCACCCTCCTGCTGATCGTGCGGAACCCGAGGAGGGTTCCTCCACCCGGTCGCGCCTTTCCACGTGGAGCCTGGAGGTGGGGCCGGCCGCTCCCGGGCGCCGCGGACGGCATCCCCTTCCGGTCCCGCTACCGTTTTCCCTCCCACTTCGCCTCGGCCTCGACTCCCGTGCGACCACCCGATGGATCATCGGAGGACACGACGAAAGGTTTGATGTCCAGCAAAGGGCTTCCGCTCACCATATCGACCCCAACGACCCGAAGGGTCCGGCCGCTTCGGCCCAGGAGTCGCACGAGGGTGATCCCGATGGGGTTGGGGCGGCACGGGCACCGCGTGGAAAAGAGGCCCGTGAGCGGGCCCGAGCCGCGCCGGCGGACGGTGAGGTCGAAGCCCTCCCTGCAGTGCAGGAGGAATAGGAGCCAGAGGCGGGTGTGTCGCTCGATGCCTTCCAGGCCCTCCTCGAATTCGGGGAAGACTTCCACCTGTCCCTCGGCGGTCCGCGGCTCACTCCCCGATTCCGGCACCGACTCGATTCGGGGGAAGGGCGTACGAATGATGCCAATGGGGAACACCCGCCAAAACGGCCCGCAACTGGACCGAACTGGACGGGTCCGATTCGCTCCGGGCACGCCGGAGGAACCCCGCAGGCCCTCGGACCTTCCTTCCCTCTCTCCCGGCCGGCCTCGCATCAGCCATTCCCTTCCCTTGCCAATCCGTCTTCCCTCAACGGGAGAGCCGCCCGGCGGTCCTCACCCAAGAAGCGCCGGATTCAGCCTCGGGTCCACGGCCCGTCGCCGGGCATCCGCAGGGCGGAGACGGAGGAAGGAGCCGCCGCGTTCCGGCCGGTCGGGTCTCCTCGCGCCGAACGCCGAGGGGGCAGGGGGAAACGCGGGGACTTCGGAGGGGGGGGCGTTCGGAGGGTTCAACCCGACGGCTTTCATGGAAGCGGCTCCTTCCAGATCCGATTTATGCAAGCAGAATGCCACCGGGGTCCGCTCCGGACCAATCACCTGAGAGACAAGGACTTGCGGAAGGACCGGGCGGAAACCGGCCCGTGAAAGACGACGCACCTTGCTTCGCTTGAGGGAATCCTGCCTGTCGCCCTACGCTACACCAATCGGGACGGCATCCCCACGCGCTACTCCCTGGACTTGAGCAGGCGGAGCGCCTCCCGGAGCGCCTCCTCGTCGGCGCCTTCGAGCAGGCCCTTGACCTGGCGGCGCAGGTCTTCCGCGTCCGTCCTCCCCGCCGGCGCCCGCGTGGGAAGGTCCACCTTCAGGATCCCGGCCACGGCCTGGATGAACTTCTCGGCGGTGACGGGCTTGTCCAGATACGTGGCCGGACCGCTCAGGGTGCTCGCGGCGAGGGCCGAGGCGGCGTCGAGGTCCTTCTTGACGCGCTCGTCCTTGGCGTGGCCGGTGACGAAGAGAACCGGGATCTTCCTCCACTCCGGATGGCGGTGGAGCTCGTGGAAGAGCACGATGCCCGATTTTCCGGGCATGACCATGTCGAGCGAAATGGCGTCCGGCGGGGCCTCGGCGATCTTCCGCAGGGCCTCGTCCACGCTGGAGGCCGAATCGGTCTGAAAACCGGCGTCCTCCAGCGCGGTGCACAAGAAGTACACTACGTCCTCTTCGTCGTCCACCACCAGCACGCGCTTATCCGACGTCATGGGCATGTCCCCCCTCCTTGACCGGCTCTTCGCCGCCGTCTGGCTCGTCGTCCTCGCCCGCCGTCGTGAGGGCGGGCAGCCGCTTGCGGGGAAGGAGGATCCGGAAAGTAGTCCCCTTACCCTGGGCCGTCTCGACTTCGATGCGCCCTCCGTGCTCCTGGACGATCTTGCGCGTCGTGAGCAGCCCCAATCCGGTTCCTCCGGTTCCCTTGGTCGTAAAAAACGTCGTGAAGATGCGGCTCTTCACATTGTAGTCCATGCCGCATCCGTTGTCGGAGACCTCGTAATGAAGGACCTCCCGGTCCTCGCCGCTGCGCACCAGCACCCGGCAGCCCGCGGTTTCGCCGGCCCGGCACGCATCGATGGCGTTGGACACGAGATTGGCCAGACACGTGTGCATTCCCTCCCGGTCCAGGGCCGCCGGCGCAAGCCCCTCCTTCAGTTCCGCCTCAAGGCGCACTCCCGCCGCCGCGGCCATGTCCGAGTAGAGGTCCACCACCTCCCTCGCCACCCGGTTCGGATCCTCGAGGGCGACTTTCGGCACCGATCCCTTGGAGAAGCTGAGGAGATTCTTGGCGAGATTGGAGATGCGCTCCACGTTCCGGCCGAGCATTTGCATTCCCCGGTCGACCTTCTTCCCCTCCCCTTTTTCGAGCCCCGACTGCATCACGTAGATCCCGCCCTCCATCCCCATGAGGATGTTCTTGATGCCGTGGGCCAGCCCGGCGACGGTCTGGCCCACCGCGGCGAGGCGCTCCGCCTCCAGCTTCTCGTGCTCGAGCAGACGGAGGTGGGTGATGTCGGTGGCCATTTCGATGACGAAGTTCACCCTGCCCTCCGGCCCGCCGCCCTCTCGGGAGAGCGCCGAGGCCGTCACCACATAGTGGGCCTCCTCCCCGTTGGACTTGATCCCCACCTGCGTCGACGTGTGGTCTTGACCGTCCTCGAAGACCTTGAGGGCGGGACATTCCCGGCAAGGCTTGTGGCGGCGCTTGTACACGGTGTAGCAGGGGTGTCCCCAGGCCTTCCCGAAGGCCTCACGCATGCGCCGGTTGGCCCTCACAATCCGGAGGTCGCGGTCCAGCACCGTCACGTAGCAGGGGGTCTTTTCGAAAAGCAGCTCGTTCTCCCGCCTCAGGCTGTTGGCCTCGTTCACGTTGGACGCGACCCAAAGGCAGTAGTCCTTTCCTTCGCCCTCTGTGGAAAGCGGAGCCACCCGGATCACGAAGTGGGACGAGATGCCTCCCTGAATCAGGAGCCGGTCGTCGCATACCCTTACCTTGCCGTCGGCGAAGGTCCAGTCCAGGGTGCACCGCTCGCAGGACTCCCCGCGGCCCTTCATGACCTCGTGGCACAGACGCCCCTTCGGATCCCCGAACAGGGATTCGAAGGCCTCGTTCGCCAGGACGATCCGGTGGTCCGGGTCCATCACCGCGATGGCGATGGGCGCTCGCTCGAAGAGGTGTTCCCGGAGGAGTTCTCGGATCCCGTCCACGGCCCTACCCTCCGCTGGGGAGGAGCTCCGCCAGACGCGCGAGCAGGCGGTTTGGCTGAATGGGCTTCTCCAGGTAGACGTACGGGCCTTCCAAGGTGGTGTCCAGCCAGGATGGCGCGCCCGACGGCTCCGAATCCTCGGCCCTGGCCACCCCGCTCAGAATGAGGACGGGCGTGTCCCGCATTCCGGGCAGGGCGCGTAACTGACGGTAGAGGGAGAGACCCGTCTGGCCAGGCATCATGATGTCCAGGACCACCAGGTCTGGGCGCTCCCGGCCGGCCAGGGACAGGGCCTCCCGGGCGCCCGTGGCCGGCAGGGCCCGGTATCCGTGGTCCTCCAGGACCGCGCAGAGGTATTCCACGATGTCTTCCTCGTCGTCCACGACGAGGACCGAGGCCGGCCCGCCCGATCGCGTCACGTTTTCCCCTCCCCACCCGAAGCGCCCGTCGCCTTGCGATAGGCCGCCTCGGAACTCGTGCCTTCATCGTGGCACGTCCCGCACCGGCCGAGATCGGGCCGGTTCACGGCCGCGTCGGAGGCCTTCTCCTTGTGGCACGGGACGCACAACCGGTGCATCGCGTCCTTGAAGCCGACGGCCCGGGCCGTCTCGAATGGTTTCACTCGCCCGTTCGGGGCCATCATGTCTTTCTTGTGGCACTCTCCGCAAAACTTGATGGCCTTCAGGCTCCTGGGCGCGCTCCCGTGACATTCCTTGCAGGAGTCGTTTCCCTTGAGGCGGGAGACGTGCAGGTCGTGGTCGAAGACGGCGCTGGCCGCGTACCGCGTCCTGTGGCATTCGCTGCACGGCGTTCCCACGTCCCCAGGCTTGTGAAGGTGGTGGCAGGTGCCGCAGCCGGGAGGGCCTCCGGCCGCGTCCGCGTGTTTCTTGTGGTCGAAGAAGACGTAGCGAGGCCCGCCCCCCACGCGGAGGACGTCGCCGCCGCGGGAACGCGAAATGGCCGTGTCCGCAATGGGCTCGCTCTTGGGCGCGAGCGTCAGGCCCAGGGCCGCGGCCACGACGAAGCACATGGAATAGACCCGAGCCGACTTGCGCCACCCGTGACCGAGCCATACCTGGGTCAGGGAAGGAAAGACCGGCGTGGACCGGGCCTCCTCCTCCCGGCGCTTTTCCTCCTCGGCAAGGTGGTGCGGATCCACGGGGAAGTGCTCCTGGATGAACAGAAAGACCAGGGCGCAGGCGGCCACGATGGCGAGACTGATGGCGATTTCCATCCAGGCGGGGAAATAGAAGATCCCGGTAGCCCAAACCTGGCTGAGCCCGGAGGCATTGATGCGGTTCAGGACAAAGCCGAAGACCGACAGAAAAGCCAGGAACCAAACCGCGTTGGGTGAGCGGCGGATCCTGGGGATGGCGAAGAGCACCATGGGAAGGACGGTGGAGAAGGCCATCTCCACGAGAAAGAGATTGGCCATCCACGTGCCGTCGAAGGCGAGGCCCAGCTTGCCGTGCCAGGCAAGGTCGCCCAGCCTCAACAACAGGTAGAAACCCAGCGCGAAGGAGGCGATTCGAGCCAATCCTTCGAGCATGGGCCCTTCGGGTTCGCGACGATAGATCCAGGAGGTGGTGGACGACTCGAACATCACCATCGTGAGCCCGAGGCAAATGGCGGAGACGAAGAAGACCTCGGGAAGGATGGGCGTGTACCACAGGGGGTGCACGCGAAAGGGCATGATGAGCAGCATGGACCCGAGGCTGGACTGGTGTAGGGTGGAAAGCATGATGCCCAGGATCATCACCGGGAGCCCGAAACGCGTCAGGATCCGGTATGCCTTCTGGAAAGGCGTCTTCTCCAGGATGACCGGTGCCACCTCAAGGGAAAGGACCGTGAGGTAGAGCATGACGCACCAGGCCACCTCGAAGAGGGGGGAGCGAATGTTCCAGAACAGAATGGGGTGCCAGATGTGCCAGGGAAGACCCAAGTCGAACAGGAGACCCACGGCCACCGCGCCGTAGCCCAGGAAGGCGGTCAGGATGGCCGGGCGGGCCGCCGCGTGGTACTTCTCTCTCTGAAAAATATGCACGAGGGCGGCCATGACGAATCCTCCCGCCGCCAAGGCCACCCCCCCCATGACGTCAAACCCGATCCACAGGCCCCACGGTGTCGTGTCCGACAACGCCGTGGCCGTGCCCAGCCCCAGCGTGAACCGGAGCGCCGCGACGGCGGCGCCCAGCCCCGCGATCAACCACAAAATGGCCTTGACGATGAAAGCCCGCCTATTTTCCATGGCCGCCCCCCTCCCCGTTCACCGGTTCCTGTTGTCTTTCGGCCGCGAGGCGACGCCGGCGGTCGATCACCCAGTAGATGCCTCCCATGAGGGCGCCCATGCCCAGGAATTCCAGGGGGACCGGCCAAAGAGCCGCCCAGGTCTTTTCGGGAAGAGGTCTGTCCCCCGTCAGCCGGTTCTCGTTCCAGGCCAGGAAGTCAAGGGAGATGTCGCCGATGAGGAGCACGGAGGTGCCTCCCGCCTCGCGTTCCCCCCAGATCTTCTGAACGTACTTGGCGGGTTCGGCCGCCAGCCGGCGCCGAGCCTCCGCCAGCATCTCCTCCCGTGTGCCGAAGATCGTGGCCTTCTTGGGACAGGCCGTCACGCAGGCGGGCGCCTGGACCTTGCCGGCTTTCAGGTTGTCGTAGCACAGGATGCACTTGCGCACCGACGGGGCCGCGGAGCTCCACTCGTAGTGAGGCACGCCGAAGGGACAGCCGAGCATGCAGTAGCGGCAGCCCATGCAGACCGACTTGTCGTAGATCACGGGCCCCTCGGGGGTCTTGACGAGGGCGCCCACGGGACACACGGAGACGCAAGCCGGATCGTCGCAATGCTGGCATTGCTTGCGGACGTACCGATTTCCGGGTCGCCGCACCACGGTGGTCCAGCGGGACGCCGAGAGCCCGTCGGGGCTGGCGCCGGGACGGGGCGGGACCTCGGTCCCCTCCAGGCCGTTGATCTTCTGGCAGGCGGCGACGCATTCCTCGCAGCCGATGCAGAGGGTGACGTCCGTCAGGATGCAGGGATTCTGGGTCATACGCCCTCTCCCTCCTTTCCGAGAGCCAGGCGGACGCGTTCACCGGCCCGGGGAACGAAATGCCAGCCGAGCTCCCACGTGATCCGCGTGAAGGGAAAAAGGAGCGCGTGGGCCAGCTTCGTGAAGGGAAGCAGGGCGATGACGAGCAACGCCCCGGCCAGATGGATCAGGTAGGCGAGGGAGAAAGGCAGGAGGCTTCCCTCCGGATGGGCCACCCAGTAGCCGGTCAAGAAGGTGGCCATGCACAGGACCAGGAGAAACCAATCCTGGAACCCGGAGAGCTCGCGGGAGGAGCGCTCCAGGAGGCGGAAGCCCGCGATCACGGCCAACGCCGCCAAGGCCGCCAGCGTGAGCCCATCGGCCGCCGAGGCGGGGAGAGTGGGCCACGCGAGGCCGGTCCCCTTTTCCACGAGGGCCACGTGGCCCGCGAGAAAGACCGGCACGAGGAGCATTCCGGCGTGAAAGACCGCGGAAGCGACGGTGTAGGGGATTCGCCGGCCCCTCAGCGCGTTCACCGGGAAGATCCAGCCGAGGCTCTTCTTGAACATCCACCGCCAAGGGATCGACGGGTCCCCGGCCCTGCGGTGGGCCCGAACCAGCTCGACGACCGTCAAGGCCACCTGCCGCGCGGATCCCAGGAAGAGGAGCGCGAAGGCGAAGACGAGCCCGGGCCCTCTGAGAAACTCGATCCAGGATTCCATGTCCGTTTCCTCCCCCCTCAGAGCACGATGGCCTTGTACAGGAGGTCGTGGAGACCCACCACCTCCACGTCCTTCAGCCCGTGGTCCTCGCAGACTTCTCTCAGCTGCTTCTTGCAGTTGGCGCAGGGCGCCACGACGTACTTGGCCCCGGTGGCGCGGATCTGGTCCGCCTTGAGCTTGCCGGTCACCCCCGTACGGTAGGCCCGGATCTCGTCCACGGAGACCGTCCCCCCGCCGCCGCCGCAGCAGTAGTTCTTCTCTCCCTTGGGCTCCATGTCCACGTAGTTCTTGCAGAAGGACTTCAGGATCTCCCTGGGCTGGTCCACGATCCACCCGGTTCGCGCGATGTTGCAGGGATCGTGGTAGGTGACGCGCTCGGGAACGGCTTCGGGGTTCAGCTTCAGCCGGCCCCTGCGGAGCATGTCGAAGGTGATCTCCATGATGTTCTGGACGGGCAGGGCCTCCCTTCCCCCGCCGAAGGAGGGCACGAAGACCTTGGCGCTGCGCGAGGCGTGGCCGCACTCCCCGATGAGGATCGTCCGGCCGCCGAGCCGCTTGGTTTCGGCGATCTCCTTCTCGATGATGCGCTCGGCGCACCAGTCGCTGTAGAAGAGCCCGTAGTTGATCCCGTCGTAGTACCCGGTCCCGATGGTCCACCGGTCCGTCTCCCCCGCGGCGTGGAAGGTGAGCGCGATTCCCTTCAGCGTCTCGGCCTCGAGGAGGTAATCACTCACGGCGGGGAAAAACACGAAATCGCGCCCCGGCTGGTCCACGGGGAACTTCACGTCCACGCCCTTCTCGTCACGGATGTCGTCCTCGAGGAATTCGAGGGTGTCCAGGAGGGCGGGCACCGGGATGGCGGAGGTGTTTCCCGTCTTGCCCTCGAGCTGTTCGCGCGTGGCCACCACCAGCGCCTTCGGGGCAATGTCCATCTCGCTCAGGATGTAGCGGCTCAGGTGGGTCAGCAGGCCGTGATCGATGCCCATGGGACACTCGAAGGAGCACCGGCGGCATCCCGTGCAGTGGTAGGCCGATTCGGCGAGTTCGACGATCTTCTCTTCCGTGAGGTAGCCGGTCCCCCTGAGCTTGCTCCCGAGAACCCCTCGCAGGGTGAAATGCCTCCGGTAAATTTCGAGAAGGAGGTTGGAGCGGTAGCACGGGACGTCTCTCGGGTCCTTCGTGGCCAGGTAGATCTGGCAGGCGCACGCGCAGTTCCCGCACTTGGCCCCCACCCGGGAGTACGTGTCCACGAGAGGTCCGTAGTTGCTGTGTTGGAGAACCGCGGCGAAGATCTCCAGAAAGCGCCGGACCTTGTCACCCGGGTACACCCGCTCAAGGTAGTAGCTGAGCCCCAAGATTTCGTGGGGCAGGAGTTTCGGCCTCGGCATCACCGCCGCCCCTCCTCCCGGCGCGGGTTGCCCGTTTTCCACTCTCGATGCGGACTCCTGGGCCATTCGGCACTCCCCTTTCATCAATCCTCGGCGCTCCATCCGGAAGTCGGGTCCGAGGCCCCCCCCGGGCCCCGTTCCCCGTACTTCTGGAAATAGGCGCAGTCCTTGCAGTGATCCACGCGGCGGACGGTCAAGGGGACCAATCCGTGCAGCTGCCAGCAGTTCAACGTCTCGGAGCGCCTGACGAGGCACTCCCGGCAGCGTTCGCCGAGGACGCTTCCGTATCGGGCGTCCTCCTCCTCGTGGAATTCCCAACAGGTGGGCCTCCGCCCGGCCTCCCCGTCCACGAGCTCGGCGGCCATCCCCTCTTCCACCATGAACCGGAGAAGGTCCGGCCGGAGGATCCGAAACTGCCCGCCCGCCGTGCGGTACGCCCTGAGGCGACCGCCGCGGATCCAGTTCAGGATCGTCTCGGGCGTCACGAAGCAGAGGCGGGCCGCCTGACCTGTCGTGAAGACCCTCTCCCCAACCCCGATTCGCCGGCCCGCCATGCCTTTCGCTCCTTGGGGGAAATCGGCGGGTTTCGCCCTTTCCCCCGTCCGTGGGTACGCAGTCTTCGTACCATCCCGCCGCGCCTCCGGGCGCTTCTCCGCAAGCGGCTGAAGAAAAAAGGGGAACCCGACCGAAGAGCGCTCCCCGCCCTGCCGGAGAGGCGCGCGTCACGGGCGAGAAATGACGCGGCTTGCAACACCGTCGCGCGTCACTATTGCATTATCCTGCAACACGTCGTAGGGTCGGGGCTTGCGGGGGCCGCCGCCGGGGCGCCCCCCTCCCGGGAGGCGCACATGAACAGCAAGCTGGACGCCCGTTACTTTCCCCTCCTCCTGGACGTGGTGGACCAGGGGATTTTCACGGTGGACCAGGGAGGGCGCATCACCTCTTTCAATCGCGCCGCGCAGTCCATCACGGGCTATGCGGAGGAAGAAGTCCTGGGGCGTCAGTGCTCGGCGGTTTTCAAGACCGACCTCTGCCATACGGTCTGCCCGCTGAGGCGGAGCATCGCCAGCCGGGAGCGCTTGCAGAACCGGGAGGTCCGGATCCACGTCAAGGACGGCCGGACCATTCCCATCTCCATCAGCACCGCCCCCCTGGCCACGGCCTCCGGCAAGCTCCTCGGGGGCGTGGAGGTCTTCAAGGACCTCAGCCACATCGTGGACCTTCGCCGCAAGATCGACGGCCAGTACCAGTTCGAAGACATCGTCAGCCGAAACCCGCAGATGCACCGGATCTTCGCCATCCTGCCGCTGGTGGCCGAAAGCTCGAGCACGATCCTCATCACGGGCGCGAGCGGAACGGGAAAGGAGCTCCTCGCCAAGGCCATCCACAACCACGGGCCGCGCAAGCGAAGGCCCTTCGTGGCCCTGAACTGCGCCGCCCTGCCGGAGACCCTCCTCGAGTCCGAACTCTTCGGCTACCGCAAGGGGGCCTTCACCGACGCCCGCCACGATCGACTCGGCCGGGTAGCCCAGGCCCAGATGGGCACGCTCTTCCTCGACGAGGTGGGGGACCTGCCCATGACCCTTCAAGTGAAGCTCCTGAGGTTCCTCCAGGAAAAGACTTACGAGCCCCTGGGCTCGAGCGTGCCGATACGGGCCGATGTCCGCGTGATCACGGCCACCCATCGGGATTTGGCTTCCATGGTCCGCCAGGGGACCTTCCGGGAGGACCTCTACTTCCGGCTCAACGTCCTGCAGATCCAGCTTCCCCCGCTCAAGGAACGGCCCGAGGACATCCCCCTCCTCACGCGCCATTTCATCCAGCGCTACAGGGAAGCCACCGGAAAACCCATCGAGAGCGCCTCCTCCGAAGCCATGGCGGCGCTGCTCCGACATGATTTCCCGGGCAACATCCGAGAACTCGAGAACATCATCGAGCGCGCCTTCATCCTTTGCCGGGAAAGGGAAATCGGCATCGAGCACCTCCCCTTCCGCGACAATCTGGCGGGGTATCCCTCCTCGGCCCTTACCGGCTCCAGGGGGAGCCTCGATATCCTGGAGGCCGAGGCCATCCGCGCCGCCCTGGCGAGAAACAGGGGCAACCGGACGCGGGCCGCCCGGGACCTGGGCATCCACCGGACCACCCTCATTCGAAAGCTGAAAGCGATGCCGGACGAGACCGGGGAGCGATGACCTCACCCCCCGGGCTTGACCCCGGACGTCCCCCGCTCCTACCCTGACACCAGGAGGGCACTGATGCCGATTCCGACCGAACAGCTCGCGGAAGCCATGTTCAAACTGGTCGAAGAGACCATGGGAAAGAAGAACCTGAAGGCCGGCGACCTGACCAAGGCCATGATCGCCCAATTCGGCGAGGGCGAGGTCAGCAAGGACGACTGCAAGGCCGCCATCCGCCTCCTCATGGACTCGGGACGATGCGTCTACAGCTACTTCGGGGGCAGCTACATCACCCTTCCCCACCGTGAAGGCGCCGCCAACGACTGACGGGGCGGGGCGGCCGCCGGTTCGCCGCGGCCCTCGGCCCACCGACCGCGGATTGGCCCCACGGGCAACCAGGGGGTCCGGGCCTCGATGCCTCCCCCGACTGGCGATCGCCGGACTGGGGGGGGATTCGGGCAAGACGCTGGTTTCCCTGGGCCTGCTTCTTCTCGCCCGCGAGAAGGGGCTGAAGCCGGCGGCCTTCAAGAAGGGGCCCGATTACATCGACGCCGCATGGCTCACCTGGGCCTGCGGGACGGCCGCCCGGAATCTGGACACCTACTTGATGGGTTTTGATGGCGCCCGGGCCTCCTTTTTCCGGCACGCCTCCCCGGACCTCAGCGTGATCGAGGGAAACCGCGGGCTCTATGACGGGTCGGACGCCCGCGGAACCCACAGCACGGCGGAGCTGGCCAAGGCCCTCGGGGCGCCCGTGTTACTCGTCCTGAACGGCACCAAGGTCACGCGCACGGCGGCCGCGATGGTCCTCGGGTGCCAAAAAATGGACCCCGGGGTGTCCTTTGCGGGGGTCGTGCTCAACCAGGTGTCGGGCTCCCGCCACGCCCGGGTGACCCGGCAAGCGGTGGAGGAGACGACCGGGCTTCCGGTCCTTGGCGTCCTTCCCAGGGCCTCCTCCGGTGATCTCCTCCCGGGACGGCACCTCGGGCTCGTGACCCCCAGCGAACACCCACACATCCGGGAGCTGGAGGGCAACGTCCGGCGCCTCCTCGACGGCCACCTGGATTGGGAAGCCCTGCTCCTTGCCGCCCGGCGGACCCAGGCGGCCCCCGCGCCAGAACCGACCGGCACGCTTTCCGACGCCCAGCCCGAAGCCGGCCTCCGCATCGGCGTCGTGAGGGATTCGGCCTTCACCTTCTACTATCCGGAGAATCTCGAGGGCCTGGAACGGGGGGGCGCCCGGCTGATCTTCCTCTCGCCCCTCTCGGACGGGCGATTTCCCCAGGACCTCGACGCCCTCTATATCGGCGGCGGCTTTCCCGAAACCCACGGGCCCGAGCTCACCGCCGCCCGCGGGTGGATGGAGGGCTTGCGGGCGGCGGTGGGAGCGGGACTTCCGGTCTACGCCGAGTGCGGCGGCCTGATGCTCCTGTCCCGGTCCATTCGCTGGGAGGGCAGGTCGTACCCCATGGCCGGAGTCCTCGCGGTGGACGTGGAGGTTCTCCCGGACCCGCAGGGCCACGGATACGCGGAGCTCGAGGTGGACCGTCCCAATCCCTTCTTCGAGGTGGGCATGCGGCTGAGGGGCCACGAGTTCCATTACAGCCGAATCGTCCTTCCCGCCGCCGCCGGAACGGCCGCCGCCGTTCGCCGGGGCACGGGCGCCTTCAACGGGCGGGACGGCCTCGTGGAAGGACCGGTGTGGGCCGCGTACACGCACCTGCACGCCCTGGGATGCCCGGAGTGGACCATTTCGTTACTGCGCGCGGCTGGCGATTTCGCCCACATACGAAAGACACGCACGCCCTCCGTTTAATTGAAGGCCCCTTCCGTGCCTGCGGGATTTGGCCCAGGGCGGCCGAATCTCTCGATTCTCCATACCTGGAAGGGGACCGACCTCCTATGATGCCTGGAGAGGGGACCTCCGTTCAGCTCGGAACGGTCTTTCCGGGGCCCCGTCTGCGGGAGGGGGGATCTTCCCGCCAAAGCGGTTTCCGTCAGGGATTTCAAGGTGCGTGCATTGAGAGGAGGCTGTCGATGAGCAAGCTGGTACCCCCGCATGGTAGCAAGGAACTCAAGTGCCTTCTGCTCGAAGGGAAGGCCAAGGACGAA
Organism: Acidobacteriota bacterium; assembly: GCA_040752915.1. Lineage (NCBI taxonomy): Bacteria > Pseudomonadati > Acidobacteriota > Acidobacteriota bacterium. The sequence goes on along the minus strand of JBFMHB010000029.1, from coordinate 1,022 downwards.
GAGATCAAGAAGGCCCAGGGCCTGAAGAAGGTCCCCATCACCAGCCGCGAGACCGGCGACCTCATCATGCTCGGCATCGGCGGCTTCACCCCCCTGGACGGCTTCATGGGCCACGACGACTGGAAGGGCGTCTGCGATGCCTACACGATGCCCTCCAAGAACGGCCTTTTCTGGCCCATTCCCATCACCCTCTCCGCCAAGAAGGACCTGGCCGATTCCATCTCTCTGGGCGAAGAAGTGGCCCTGTGGGACTCGGAGACCAACACCCTCATGGCCACCATGAAGGTCACCGAGAAGTACACCATCGACAAGGCCTACGAGTGCGAGAAGGTCTTCCGCACCACCGACATGGCCCACCCCGGCGTGAAGATGGTCATGGAGCAGGCCGACGTGAACCTGGCCGGCCCCGTGAAGGTCCTCTCCGAATCGTACTTCCCCGAGCAGTTCAAGGGCCTCTACCAGCGTCCCGCCGAGGCCAGGAAGATGTTCGAGGAGCGCGGCTGGAGCACCGTCGCGGCCCTGCAGCTCCGCAACCCCATGCACGGGTCCCACGCCTACCTCGCCTGGGTGGCCATCGAGGTCTGCGACGGCGTGTACATTCACCAGCTCGTGGGCAAGCTGAAGCCGGGCGACATTCCGGCCGACGTCCGCGTGAAGGCCATCGACGCGCTGGTGAACAAGTACTTCCGCAAGGAGCGCGTGGCCATGGCCGGATATCCCCTCGACATGCGCTACGCCGGCCCCCGCGAGGCCCTGCTCCACGCCGTGTTCCGCCAGAACTACGGCTGCTCGCACCTCATCGTGGGGCGCGACCACGCCGGAGTGGGCGACTACTACGGCCCCTTCGACGCCCAGAAGATCTTCCTCGAAATCCCCCAGGACGCTCTCCAGCTCAAGCCCCTCTGCATGGACTGGACCTTCTACTGCTACGAGTGCGGCACCATGGCCTCCATGAAGACCTGCCCGCACGAGAGCAAGGCCGTCATCGACGACGAGGGCAACTACAAGGGCGGCGCCCGCCT
>JBFMHB010000028.1 GCA_040752915.1 Acidobacteriota bacterium | reverse complement strand
CCCGGAAGTAAACCTCCGGATCGTAGAGCCAGGCGTAGGGCATGGCCGCGGAAAGGCCCGGCAAGGGGCCCGTGTGAAGAAGATGGCGCCGCCGGGGTTCGATCCGGATGGGGGCGGCACCGGCCGAGGCGGCGACGTCCGCCGCCCACGCGCCCGCCGCGTTCACGACGGCGGATGCCTCCAGGAGTCCGCGGGAGGTCTCCAGCGCCGTGATGCGTGTCCCCTTCCGCCGGAAGCCCTCCACGAGGGTTCCCGTCCGGAGGGAAACCCCACGGAGGTAGGAGGTCAGCAGAAGGTGGATGTCCACCACCCCGTCGGTGGGGCTGGCCAAGGCCCGGACAAAGGGCGCCCCGTCGAGAAGGGGAAGGCGCTCCACCACCTCCGATCGTTCGGCCTCGAAGGTGTAAACCCCGGCGGCGAGGGCCGCGCGGTGGAGGAGGTCCAGACGCCGGTCTTTCGGGTCGGAGGTGGCCAGGTACCCTCCGGTTTCATTGAAGAGGGAGCCCTCGCAGAAACCATCGGGGGGCCGCCTGAGGAAAGCCGTGCCCCGCGCGGTGAGGAGGGCCGTGGAAGCATGGAGAACCGGCTGGCGGGCGATCCCGGCGTTCTTCCCGGAGGCGTGGGCCCCCGGCACGGTTTCCCTCTCCAGGACGATGACACGGTCGGCGCCGGCCCTGCGAAGCCACCAGGCCGTCGCGGCTCCCGCGAAGCCCGCCCCGATCACGACGATGGAACCCTCGGCCACGAATCGCCTCCCGACCCGAATCATAGCACGCGGCGCGGGCAAGGTGCGGTGCGGGCCCGCGGCCATGTGACGTCGTGAACTTGCCTGAGACTCTCTCCGGTTCTAAGATGCGCGCGGAGGCTGGCATGACTGACATGGTCCGAACCGCGACATCCCTGGCTCTCGCGGCCTTCTTGAGCGGGTGCTGCGGGTTCCTTTCCTCGGAGAAGGCACGCTACGAAAAGAACCTGGAATGCGCGGGGCGGATCACGGACCTCAAGTCCATCGAAATCCTGGCCAAGGGCAATTTCTGCTGCGACCCCCTTCCGCCGGGGATCCAGTCCCTTCCTGAGGCCCGGCGGTTCTATCTGGAGAAGGCTCGGAGCCTGAAGCCGGATGCCGTGGAACCCCTTCTCGGGCTGGGGCGCGCCTACTGGGATGAGGGAAACTATGCCGAGGCCCAGACCTGCTTTCAACTGGCCGCGCCTCGGCTGGACAAGCCCATCTACGCGGAAATCGCCGCCGTGACCATGATGCGCCTCCAAACCCGCTTCGAAGAGGGCCGGGCGCTGGCGGAGAAGATCCGGTCCGAAAAGGGCGTGGACGGGGAGAAGGTCGCGGAGTACCTGCTCGGGAGACTGGATTTCGACGCGGGACAGATTCTCGCGGCCCAGGTCCACTTCGAGCGCGCGCTGAGGCGGGCGGAGAAGGGAGACTACGGGCTGGGGGGCACGCCTTTCACCATGCGCGACGCCCACTTCTACCTCGCCCTCATCAAGCACCGCCGCGGCGACCCGCAAGCGGCCTACCAGGATTTCCTCGTCTTCCTCAAAAAGATGAGCGATCCCGAATTCCAGATCTTCTATGCCTATTGGCTCCCGCGCCTCAAGGACGACCAGGGGGCCCTCTTCGAGAAAATCGAAAAGGACTGGACCCACGTAAGACAGTGAAGGGAGGCTCTCGCCCGGGGGAGCGCCCGATGCGGGGCTCGCCGGGCCGGAGAGGTGCCCGGACCCGGCGCTCCCGTCCTCTTCGTTGCAGACACGCTTCCGTCGGCCTCAGGCCAGGTCCTTGAGAAGCTCGAGGAGGTACTTGTAGGTCCGTGCCACGGAGGCGACATGGACCTCCTCGTCCGGGGAATGGGCGTTCCGGATGGTGGGGCCGAGGGAGACCATGTCCATACCCGGGTACTTTCCGCCGATGATCCCGCACTCAAGGCCCGCGTGGATGGCCTTGACCTTGGGGTCCTCCCGGAAGAGGCGCTTGTAGGTCTTGCGGGCCTGGGCGAGGATCGGCGAGTCCATGTTGGGCTCCCAACCGGGGTACCCGTTGGAGTGGCGGACTTTGGCGCCGGCCAGGCGTCCGACGCTCCCCACCCACCAGGCGGCCCAGTCGCGCTGGGATTCCACGCTCGAGCGCTGGGAAGTGATGACGTCCATGGCGGCGGGACGGGTCTCCACGATGGCGAAATTCGTGGAGGTTTCCACCAGGCCGTGAATCTGGCGGCTGTAAGAGATCAGACCGTGGGGGACGGAGGCCAGCAGGTTCAGGACCTTCCTCTGGGAAGGCGCGGTGAGGGCCGGACCCTGGCTCTTGGTCTTGGCGAGGGTCAGGGCGACGCCCTCGTCCACGCCTTTCAATTCGGCTCGAACCGTCGCTTCGAGGGTTTTCAGGGCCGCTCCGGCCTTCCTGGCCGCCGCGGCGTCCGCGTGGAGGAGGGCGAAGGCCTCGCGGGGGATGGCGTTTCGCTTGGAGCCTCCCTGGACGGAAACGAGGGAGAAGCCCGCGCCGGCCTGGGCCAGGGCGTCGAGGGCCCGGGCCAGGATGCGGTTGGCGTTGCCCCGTCCCTCGTGAATGTCCCCTCCGGAGTGGCCTCCGCGCAGGCCCTTTACGGAGAGAAGGTAGGCAGGACGAGGGTCGGCGCTCTTCTCGCGGGAGAGGGGGAGGGTCAGGACCGTGTCCTTGCCGCCGGCGCAACCGACGTAGAGCTGTCCGTCCTCCTCGGTGTCGAGGTTGAGAAGGCGGCGGCCCTTCACGAAGCCGGGTTGGAGGCCGTTCGCCCCGTTGAGCCCCGTTTCCTCGTCGATGGTGAAAAGGAGTTCGAGGGGCCCGTGGACGGCGGCCTTTTCGTCCAGAATGGCCAGGGCCATGGCCACGCCGATCCCGTTGTCGGCGCCGAGGGTCGTGCCGGTGGCCTTGACCACGTCTCCCACAAGGCGGGGACGGATGGGGTCTCTCAGGAAGTCGTGCTTCACATCGCTGTTCTTCTCGCAGACCATGTCCGTGTGGCCCTGGAGCACCGTGACGGGGGCCTTCTCGCGCCCCTTGCTGGCGGGGACGCGGATCACGACGTTGCCGACGGCGTCCCTCTCCCACTCGAGCTTGTGCGCCTTGGCCACGGAGACGACGTATTCCCCGGCGGCCTTCTCGTGGCCCGAGGGGCGGGGGATCTTGCAGAGGTTTTCGAAGTGCTCCCAGACCTTTTTCGGCTCCAACTTCAACATGCGGCGCCTCCTTGAGCAGATCATTCTGGCACACGCCCCCCCGCCCCACAAAGTTCCCAATTCCATCGAACGAGTTGCCCCCGCCCCACGGAACTCCCTATACTTCGGACAGGTCCGAAGGGAGGCGAGCCATGAAACGCATGCCCCTGGTCATCGCCGTGCTCACCGCGGCCATCCTGTCCCTGGCGGCGGGTGCCGCCCCCACGGCGGTCCTGGTAGACACGAGCCGCTCCATCCCGCCGGCGCAGTTCGATGCAGCCAAGGGCCTGGTGGCCGAAGCCCTCCCGTCCCTTCTGGCTCGCGGGCCCGTGGCTCTGTACGCGTTCAACGACGAGGCCGTCCAGGTCGTGGACTTCACCCAGGACCTTGGCGCCCTGGCGGAGGGGTTGCGGAATCTCCGTCCGGGAGGCCGGTACACCCTTCTGCACGACTGCGTGTTTACGGCGGTTCAGGCCATCCAGGCGAAGGGGAGCGAAGGCGTGGTCCTGCTCATTTCAGACGGGAGGGACGAAAACTCCGCCGTCACGCTCGAAGACGGCGCCTCCAGGGCCGCCGAGGCCCACGTGGCGCTCGTGGCCGTGGGGGTGGGCGCGGCGGAGGAGCGGACGCTCCGCCGCATGGCCGCCCTCACCGGCGGGAGGTACGCGGGACGGATCCAGGACCTGACGGCCCGAGACCTGGGGGTCTCCTTCGAGGCCGCCGCCGCCTCCCTCGTTCCGGTGAAAGTCCCCGAGCCGCCACCGCCTCCCCGGCCCGCGCCCGAGGAAGAGCGGCCGGCTCCCAAGGCGGCCGCGGACCCCCGACTTTTCTGGTTCGTGGTCCTTGCGGCGGCCGTGGGCCTCCTCGTCCTGGCCGCCATCGCGGCCGCCGTGTTCCTCCTCCTCCGCAGGACGAGTCCGCCTCCCGAGCGGGTGTGCGAGCAGTGCGGGCGGGAACTCAAGATGTGGGAGAGCGAGTGTCCCGACTGCCTCGCCTCGAAACTCGCCATCACGAAACCGGGGGACGAGACCCAGAGCCCCGCGGCCCCTTCGGTTCCGGAGATCGATCCGGCCCTCCTCCAGAAGGCGCCCTCTTCGGAGATGCTGGACCACACCCTGGTCCTTGACGAGGTGCCCGTGCTGGTCCTGAGGAGGGGGAACAACCCTCCCCGGGCCTTCCAGATCCCGTCGGGCCAGGTCGTTTCCGTGGGTCGGGACAAGATCAACACCATCTCCGTGGCCGACCAGACGCTGTCGGGACAGCACTTTCGAATCGTGCCCAAGGAGGGCGCCTTCTACCTCGTGGACCTCAAGTCCACCAACGGCACGTACCTCAACGGCGAGCGCGTCACCCTCAAGGAGCTCAAGCCGGACGGCGTCATCCACGCGGGCCAGTGCGACTTCACATTCCGTCTCGAACAGCGGAGGCTGAACTAGGAATACGGGCGGACGGGCCGGCCCGAGCCGTCCGGGGGAAGAAAGGGAAAGACGAAGCAGGGGAGTCGACAGGGCGGCCAGGAAATGCGGCTGATAAGGATCGCGCCGCCCGACGCCCCGTCCTGTCCTTCGCGTCTCCCGTCATCCGATTTGCTTGGTTCCCTCAACGTATTGCCCGAAAAGGCCTGCCTCGTCTATAATTCCCGCCTCTGGCGAGAGGGAGCCTCCATGGACATGCCGCTGACGATCAAGGGACTGTCGAAGCACGCCGGGAAAGCGGTGACGCTCTCGGGCTGGGTCTACAACAAGCGCTCCTCGGGCAAGGTGCGGTTCCTCATCCTGCGGGACGGCACGGGCTATCTCCAATGCGTGGCCTTCGTCAAGGACGTCTCCGCCGAAGTCTTCGACCTCCTGGACCGCGTGAGCCTCGAGTCCTCCGTGACGGTCACGGGGATCGTCCGCCTCGACGAGCGGGCCCCGGGAGGCGTGGAGCTCTCCCTCACCGATGCCCGCCTCCACCACATGGCCGAAGAGTACCCCATCGGGAAGAAGGAGCACGGCACCGGATTCCTCATGGAGAACCGCCACCTCTGGCTGCGATCCTCCCGCCAGGTGGCCATCCTCCGCGTTCGCTCAGAGATCGAGCAGTCCTTCCGGGACTATTTCTACGACCGCGGCTTCACCCTTATCGACAGCCCCATCCTGACGCCCGCCGCCTGCGAGGGGACCACCACCCTCTTCGAGACCGACTACTTCGGCGAAAAGGCCTTCCTCAGCCAGTCGGGCCAGCTCTACCTGGAGCCCGCCTGCATGGCCCTCGGGAAGGTGTACTGCTTCGGCCCCACTTTCCGGGCCGAGAAGAGCAAGACCCGCCGCCACCTGATGGAATTCTGGATGCTCGAGCCGGAGGTGGCCTTTGCCACCCTGGACGACGTCATGAACCTGGCCGAGGACTTTCTCACCTCGGTCGTGGCGCGCGTCCTGGACCGGTGCGCCGAGGAATTGAAGGTCCTCGAACGGGACACTTCCAAGCTCGAGATGGTGCAGAAGCCCTTCCCGCGCCTCCAGTACAAGGATGCCGTGGAGCAGCTCCACTCCCTGGGCTCGGACCTCAAGTTCGGTGACGACTTCGGAGGCGACGACGAGACGATCCTGACCCGGCAGTACGACCGGCCCCTCATGGTCCACCGGTACCCGAGCGCCGTGAAAGCCTTCTACATGGAGCCCGACCCCGAGGACCCGAGCCTGGCCCTCTGCGTCGACGTCCTCGCCCCCGAGGGGTACGGCGAGATCATCGGAGGCTCCGAGCGCATCCACGACCACGACCTCCTCCTGAGCCGCATCCGCGAGCACGGCCTTCCCGAGGAGGCCTTCCGCTGGTACCTCGACATCCGACGCTACGGGACTGTCCGCCACGGCGGCTTCGGCATCGGCCTCGAGCGCACCGTCTCCTGGATCTGCGGCCTCCAGCACGTTCGAGAGACCATCCCCTACCCGAGGATGCTCTACAAGCTGTACCCGTAGAAGCCCCGTCGCGTCCGGAAGTGAAGGGGCGCCCGCCGCCGGGGAGAGGGCGGAGCTCGGTCCGGGAGAGAAAGCGCGGGTAAGGAGCGGGCGATCCGCGAGCCGCGCTCCCCCAAGGCCCGCCCCGACGAGGCCCCGGGCATGCGATGGAGGAAATCCTCCTAAGGTTCAGCCCGCAAAGAACTGGACTACGTACGTCAGGGCCGTGAAAAGGAGGACGCCCACGAGGAGCCACTTGATGGCCCGGGCGGGGGCGTGCTTCTGGAGGCGGGCCCCGCAGTACATGCCCGCGGCGCCTCCCAGGCCGAAGAGGAGGCCCAGAAGGTAGTCGGGGGCGACGGCCACCTCGGGATGGAAAAGGGCGAGGAACTGGTAGAAGGACACGCCCGCCACGGAGGTGATGAAGGTGCCGAGGAGGGCCGCTCCTGCGACGGTGTAGACCGGCAGGCGGTAGATGGCCACGAAGAAGGGGGCCAGGATGGCGCCGCCGCCGATTCCGTACACTCCGCCCACGATGCCCACGGCGAGGCTGAGGAAAAAGACGCCCACCGTGGAGAATTCAAAGGTCTCCCCGTAGAAGGAATATCGGATCCGGGAAAGGGTGAAGGCCTGCACTTTCACCCTGGGGAGGCGCAGGGCGGTCCCGTCCTGGCGCACCTTGTGGGCCGCCACGAGGCTTTGAAAACGCGCCTCGGCGGAGGCGGCGTCGCCGGCCCTCCTCCGGATCAGGTCGGGGAGCATCCGCGTCCCCAGGTACAGGAGAACCAACCCAGCGAAGAACTTGAAGTGGCGCGGGTCGGGGAGGTAGTTCACGCGGACCCACGCCCCCGCGAGGACTCCGGGGAGGGTGGCCGCGATGACGACCCACGTGAGGGGCCACACCATGCGCCCCTCGCGGAAGTACCGGTACACGCCGCTGGGGATGGCCACGATGTTGTACAGCTGATTCGTGGCCGAAACGGCGGGGCTCGTAAAACCCAGAAAACTGACCTGGAAGGGGAGCAGGAGGAAGGCGCCCGAGACCCCGCCCGTGGAGGTGAAGAAGGAGATGGCGAAGGCCACCAGGGGCGGTATCAAAGGATGGACGTCCACGCCCGAGGGAAAGACCACCGGTGCGTACCTCCCTGAACAAGAGCGGCGGCGCGGCGTTTCGGTCCGGGTCCCGCCCGCGACACTCTACCGCCTGCCCGCCGGTGGGGCAAGACGCGGGCTCTTGATGGGGGTGGAACGTGTGTGATATTCAGTGGCCATCACACGGCGTGCCGCGGTGGTCTTCGACAGAGTCTCCGGCGGGAATACGGCTCCGGGAGTGTTGTTTTCAGAAGTCGAAATCTCCGGATCGAGACCCGTCCAGCGAATCCGGAGCCAGGGGGCATGGCAAGCCGGCCCGCGGCCGGCGGCAAGGTCCGGGAGGGTGGATGCATCCTTACGACCGCTTCGCTCGACTGTGGCTGCCCGTGGGAAGCGCGGCGATCCTGACGACGGTCCTCTCGGTCGGTTGGTTGACCCAGCCCGATCGGTTCGTGAAGGGATTCGCCCCGGAGCAACCCGTCGCGTTCTCCCACGCCCTCCACGCCGGATCCATGAAGATTCCCTGCCTGTATTGCCACACAGGAGTGGAGAAGTCCCGCCACGCCGGGATTCCAGCCGTTTCCACCTGCATGAACTGCCACACCGTCACCAAGACGGAGAGCCCCGAGATCCAGAAGATCCAACGGGCCCACGCCTCGGGCGGGTCTATCGCCTGGAAGCGGATCCACCGGCTTCCGGACCACGTCTACTTCGACCACAGACCCCACGTGGCCGCGGGCGTGGCCTGCCAGACCTGCCACGGAGAGATTCAGGAAATGGATCGGGTTTCCCAGCACATGTCCATGCGCATGGGCAATTGCCTGGGATGCCACCGGGACGCCCGGGCGGCCGTGGCGCCCGATTCGCGCGTGACGAAGGGGCCCGAACACTGCAACGCGTGTCACAGGTAGCGGAAGGGACTCTGGGAGCGAGGTGCGGCCTATGGAAAAATCCGACACCAGGACTCGGCGGACTTTCTTGACCAGGGTGGCCGGTTGGCTGGCGGTGGCGTCGGCCTCGCGGACTCTCCGCGCCTGGGGAGTGGAATCCGAGGCCAGGCGAAGTGGGAGCGAAGGCACCTGCCGGAGATCGTCGGGAGGGACCCTCCGGGCCGGCGAGGGAGCGGTGAAACGTGGCGAATAAGCAGAACGAACCCCGCGAGAAGACGGAACGTGACCGGTACCGCGCGCTGTCTGAACGTGGAAGGACACACGAGCCAATTCTGGCCGAGCTCAGGGAGTTTCCGGAGGGTGCCTCGGACCCACCTGAACTTCCCGCCGAAGGCGTATCCAGGCGGCGGTTCTTGAGCCTGCTCTCGGCCACGGCCGCCCTGGCGGCCGGGACGGCGTGCTCCCGGCCGGACCGCGGGACCATCGTTCCCTACACGCGGCGGCCCGAGGAGGTGACACCGGGCGTCGCGAACCATTACGCATCCACCTTTGCCGAGGGGTTCCGCGCCCACGGCGTCCTGGTGAAGACGAGGGAGGGGAGGCCCATTCACGTGGAGGGCAACGACGAGGACCCGTGGGCGCGCGGGAAGGTTCCTTTCCGCGCCCTGGCGGACCTCCTGGGGCTCTACGATCCGGACCGGCTCCGGAAGCCCCAAGTGGAGGGCCGGAACGCTACGTGGGTGGAGGCCGAAGGACGGGTACTTCCTCTCTTGAAAGAGGCCGCAAGGGGAGGGCGCCCCGTCCTGCTCCTCTGCGACGCCGTGCTGTCCCCCTCCCGGCGTGAGGTTTTGGAGGGTCTGCGAGACGTTCTTCCCGGGCTCCGTGTGCTTTCCTTCGAGCCCGCGATTGGGCTGGGGCCCCTTCTGGCCGCGCGGTCCCTCCAGGGCCGGGCGGAGATTCCGGTGCTTCATCCCGGCGGGGCCCGCGTGGTTCTATCCCTCGATGCCGACTTTCTCAGCGGCGAAGAGCCCTCGGCGGTCCTCGCCTTCGCCGAGGGGAGGCGCCCCGAGACCCCGGATTCTCCCATGACGAGGCTGTACGCGGTGGAAGGCAGGATGACCCTGACGGGGGCCAAGGCGGACCGGCGGCTGAGGGTGCGGCCCTCCCGCTGCGCCGCCTTCGCCTTCGGCCTGGCCAAGCTCCTCCACGCCCGCCACGGCCTTCCCCTGCCCGCGGGGCTGGATCCGGAGGCCTTGGTCCGCTTCGACGCGGCGCGGGAGGTGGAGGGCGAAGGCGCCGAATCCGCGGTGGAGGCCCTGGTCGCCGATCTGGCTCGCGCCGGCAACGGTGGCAGGGTGCTGGCCGGGAGCCACCTGCCCGAGGAGGCGCATGGGGCCGCGCGCCTGCTGAACGCCATGATCGGTGCGGAGGGGCCCGCCTCCGCCGTCCTCCAAACGCCGCCCGCCTCCCACGGCGAGGTCCGACAAGCCCTGGACGACGTGGCGCGGGGCACCTATTCCCTGGTTGTGTACTGGCGCGTCAATCCGGCCCTCGTCTTTCCCGGCCACGCGGCCTTCGCGGGTCCGGTGGCGGCCCGTTCGGTACGGATCGGCCTCCTTCCGGACGAGACGGCCGACGCGTGCGGTGTGGTCCTCCCCGAGAACCACTGGCTCGAGTCCTGGGGAGACTATGCGCCCGCTCCGGGAAGGAGAAGCCTTCAACAGCCCGTGGTGGCCGCCCTGTACGACACGCGCCAGGGGGAGGACATCCTCCTCGGCTGGACACGGGGGCTGGGCGGGGCGGCGCCTCCGGACTTCCGGGAGCAGATCCGCTCCCGCTGGCGCCGTGAGGAGTTCCCGAACGGCGCGCCCGTTCCCTTCGAGGCCTTCTGGAACTCCGTCCTCCACGACGGGGTGTACGAGCCGGAAGCGGCGCCCCCTCCCCGGTCCGGTCTAAACGGAGCCGCCCTGGCCCGCATGGCCGAGGCAGCCGCCGGCGAGAAGGCGGCCAAGGGCTTCGAACTGGCGCTCTTCCCCTCGCCCGCCGTGTTGGACGGTCGGTACGCCAACAACGGCTGGCTCCAGGAGTGGCCCGATCCTGTCACCAAGTCCACGTGGGGCAACCCGCTACTCCTCTCCCCGGCGGACGCCGAGTCCCTCGGAGCGGGGGACGGCGACGTCGTCCGCGTGGAGGCGGGCGGCGCGTCCCTGGAGGTGCCCGTTCTCCTCCAGCCCGGCCAGGCCAGGGGTTTGGCCGCTCTCGCCCTCGGGTATGGCCGAAAGGGCCCGAGCATCGCCGAGGGCGTCGGCCTGAACGCCTTCATTCTGATGGAGGCCGATTCGGACTGCCCCTTCCTTCGGGAGGGGGTGCGTCTCACGCCCACGGGCCGGCATGTCTCCGTACCCACCACCCAGACCCACCATCGCATGGAGGGGCGGGACCTTGTGCGGAGCTTCACCCGCACGGAGTGGGCCGCCAAGGAAGAGGAAGGCGGGCACGGCCACCCGCTGCACAGCCTCTATCCCGACATGGAGTTTCCGGACCACAAGTGGGGAATGACCATCGACCTGAGCGCCTGCGTGGGGTGCTCCGGTTGCGTCCTCGCTTGCCAGTCGGAGAACAACGTGCCCGTGGTGGGCCCCGAGCAGGTCCTCAAAGGCCGCGAGATGCACTGGATCCGCGTGGACCGGTACTACGAAGGACCTCCCGAGGCGCCCAAGGTCGTGCACCAGCCCATGCTCTGCCAGCACTGCGACCACGCGCCGTGCGAGAACGTCTGCCCCGTGAACGCCACGAACCACAGCCCCGACGGCCTCAACCAGATGGCCTACAACCGGTGCGTGGGCACGCGCTACTGCGCCAACAACTGTCCGTACAAAGTGCGCCGCTTCAACTTCCTGGAATGGAACAACGCCAAGCGCGAGCCGGAGACGCTGTCCTTCAACCCGGAGGTGAGCGTCAGACCCCGGGGGGTGATGGAAAAGTGCACCTTCTGCGTCCAGCGCATTCAGGACGCGCGGATGCGGGCCAAGGTGGAAGGCCGGACCGTGCGAGACGGGGAGATCCGGCCCGCCTGCGCCGTGGCCTGTCCCGCCGAGGCCATTGTCTTTGGCGATTTGAAAGACCCCCAAAGCCGGGTTTCCAAGGTTTCGAAGGACGGTCGGGGGTACAAGGTCCTGGCCGAACTCGGGGTCCGTCCCGCCGTTACGTACCTGGCCGACATCCGAAACCCCGGAGAGAGGAATGATGGCTGATCCAGGAAGGCGGTTCTTACAAGTCGAAGGCGCTCCGCGAGGGCCGCTTGATTCCGTTGGAGGGTCGCCCTGGGAGGAGACGCCATGAGGGCGGACGCCGCGGTCCCCGAAGCCCTGAGGACGCCGCCCCTGACGGACGGGGCCGTGACGCCCGCCTCGCTCGACGAGCAGGTCCTGCGGTTTCCCGAGACGAAGCCGCCGCGAAAGTGGTTCCTCGCCCTGGCCTTCACGGCCTCCCTCATGACGGTGGGGCTGGCCCTCATCGGCTACACCATCTGCACGGGGATCGGCGTCTGGGGCAACAACCGCCCGGTCTTCTGGGCCTTCGATATCATCAACTTCGTCTTCTGGGTGGGCATCGGCCACGCGGGAACGCTCATCTCGGCCATCCTGTTCCTCTTCCGTAAGACCTGGAGGAACGCCATCGCGCGGTTCGCCGAGGCCATGACCATTTTCGCGGTCATGTGCGCGGGGCTCTTCCCGCTGATTCACGTGGGACGTCCCTGGCTCGCCTTCTGGCTCTTCCCGTATCCGAATCAGCGCGCACTCTGGACGAACTTCCGGTCCCCCCTCCTCTGGGACGTCTTCGCGGTCAGCACCTACTTCTCCGTGTCCCTCATGTTCTGGTACCTGGGCCTCATCCCCGACCTGGCCTCCATGCGTGACCGCACCCAGAGCCCTTTCCGGAGGAAGATCTACACGGTCCTCTCCCTGGGATGGCGCGGGGCCGCGAGCCACTGGTCCCATTACGAAAAGGCCTACCTGCTCCTCGCGGGGCTCGCCACGGGGCTCGTGCTGTCGGTGCACAGCGTGGTTTCCTTCGACTTCGCCGTCTCGCTGGTTCCGGGCTGGCACATGACGATCTTCCCGCCCTACTTCGTCGCCGGGGCCATCTTCGCGGGCTTTGCCATGGTCGTGATCGTCCTGGTGGTGGTGCGCGAGACGATGAACCTCAAGAACCTCATCACCGATTTTCACCTGGAGGTCATGAACAAGGTTATCCTGGGGATGTCTTGCCTCATGGCCTACTCCTACCTCATGGAGGGCTTCACGGCCTGGTACTCCATGAACCCTTACCTCCACCACGTCTTCAGGCAGTACGTGGGAGGCACGTACGGGTGGGCGGGCCTCCTCACCATCTGCTGCAACGTGCTCATCCCCCAGATCCTCTGGTTCAGAAGGGCGCGACGAAGCTACTTCTGGATGATCTTCGTCTCGGTGGCGGTGACCGTGGGCATGTGGTTCGAGCGGTTTGTCATCATCGTCATCTCCCTCCACCAGGACTACCTTCCCTCCTCCTGGCACGTCTACAAGCCCACGCTGGTCGATTTCGGGATCCTCTTCGGATCCCTTGGGCTGTTCTTCACCCTGGTGCTTGTCTTCGCCCGCGTCCTTCCGGTCATCGCCACGACGGAGGTGAAGATGGTACTCCCCGGAGCCCAGCCGGGAAGGCACGGTGCGCCATGACGGGCGGAGAGCGGATGGTGACGGCGGAAACCGCGGCTGAACCGGGTGGGAAAGCCTTCGCGGTGCTGGGGCTCTTCGAGACCGCGGAAGACATCCTGGCGGCCGCCCAGGGCCTGAGGGACAAGGGACTGGGCCGCCTGGAAGCCTACACCCCCTATCCCGTGCACGGGCTCGACGCGGCCCTGGGCCATCGGCGCTCCCCCCTGGCGGGGATGGTGCTCGTCATGGGGTTCATCGGCGCCGTCTCGGCCTTCCTCTTCCAAATGTGGGCCACGGGGATCGACTACCCCATCGTCGTGGGCGGAAAGGCCCCCATGGCCTGGCAGGCCTTCATTCCGATCCTCTTCGAAGTGATGGTCCTCTTCGCCACGTTCACGGCGGGCCTGGGAATGCTCCTGCTGATGAATCGGCTTCCCTTCTACGGGCACCCCATCCTCTCCTCGGCCTCCATCGGGAAGATCACGCGCGACCGCTTCGCCCTTTCTCTGGAGGCATATGGTGGGGCCTTCGACGCGCGGGAGGCCCGGGCGGCCCTGGAGGAGGCCGGAGCGACGGAGGTGGAAATCCTTCCGGCGCCGGAGCCTTCCGGGCCGTGGTCGGCAAATTACCTGCTCAAGGGATTCTTCGCCGTCGGGGCGGCCTGCCTCGTGGCCGGGTACGCCACCTACTGGGCCGTCAAGTTGTTCCCTGTCCTTCCCCCGATGGTGCACATGGAAGACCAACCCAAGCTCGACCCGCAGGAACCCAGCGCCCTATTCCGGGACGGGCGCGGCATGCAGTCGCCGCCCTCGGGTACTGTGGCGAGGGGATTTCTGCCTTACTCTCCGGCCGCCCCGGAGGAGGCCGCCGGCCTGGCCAACCCCCTTCCCCGAACGGAGCCCGTCCTCGATCGGGGCCAGAAGGCCTACCGCACGCATTGCGCCGTTTGCCACGGCGTCCTGGGGGACGGAGTGCCCACCCTCACGGCGTCCTACGGCGCCAAGCCCGCGAATCTCCAGGCCCGGGCCATCCGGGAGCTTTCGGACGGGAAGATTTACGACGCCATCGTGCGGGGGAAGAACGCCATGCCCTCCTACGCGCCGCACCTCTCCGTGGAGGACCGATGGTCGGTGGTTCATTACGTGCGCGTCCTGCAGAGGGCGCAGAACGCGACGGACGAGGACCTGGAAAGGGGAGGACGGCCATGATTCGCTCTCCCAGGTGGCTCCTCGCCTCCGCCGCCGTCGGTGCCGCGGGCGTCGGCGCGTCCTGGTCCTTCTCCCCACCCGAGCGCTTCTGGTCGAATTGGCTCCTGTGGTTTCTCTTCTTCGCCACGCTCGCCTTGGGAGCCCTGTTCCTCGTGGCCCTGGAACACCTCGTCGGGGCCCGGTGGAGCGTGCCCCTGCGCAGAATGCCGGAACGGCTTTCTTCGCTCCTGTTCCTCGCCGCCGCGCTGGGGGCCGCGGCCCTCCTTTCTCTGCCCGTCCTCTATCCCTGGACGCGCCCGGAGGCCCACCACGATCCGTTCGTCGTCGGCAAGCTGCACGCGTGGCTCAACGCGCCGTTCTTCTCGGCGCGCTTCGTGGCGTGCGTGGCTCTCTGGGTCCTTTCCTACTGGGTGCTCGTGCGCGGTTCGCTCCGTCAGGACGCCACCGCCGACCCGGCCCTGACGGTCCGGTTCCGGCGCTTCGCGCCCGCCTTCATGGCCATCTACGCCTTGTCGGTGACCCTCCTGGCCTTCGACTGGCTGTCCAGCCTCGATCCGGCTTGGTACAGCGATATTTTCGGCGTGTACGTCTTCGCCGGGTCGTTCCTTTCGGGCCTGGCGGCCACCGCTCTGGGCGCCGTGCATCTTCTGGAACGGGGACGGCTCGGGGGGGTTCGACGGGACCACCTTTACAACCTGGGCGGTTTCCTTTTCGCCTTCACGGTGTTCTGGTCCTACATCGGGTTCGCCCAGTACATGCTCATGTGGTACGCCGACCTTCCCGAGGAGGTTTACTGGTACGCGGACCGCACGGGCTCGGGATGGCAATTCGTCGTGCTCGGGCTGGCGATGGTCCACTTCGTCATCCCGTTCTTCGCCCTCATCCCGAGGGAAAAGAAGGGCGAGCACGGCCCGCTGAAGCGGATCGCGGCCCTCTATCTCCTCGCGCACCTGCTTGACCTCTACTGGCTGATCTTTCCCTCGAACTTCAAGAGCCCGGTCTTCTCCTGGCCCGAGGCCTCCTTTGCCATCTTTTTCGTCTCGGTGGGGTTCCTGTGGGTGAGGCGCTCCATGGCCATGGGCCGGGACGCGCCCGAAGGCGATCCCTTCCTCAAGGAGGGGCTGGAGTTCCGCCTATGATCGAACAGTACGTGGACGCGGCCGAATTGCGACGACTCCTCTCCGCCCTTCTGGTCGTGGTCGGAGTGATCCTCCTGGCCTGCCTCTTCGCCGTGATCGTGGTTCCGGGCCTCCGGAACGCGAACCGGCCCGCCGCCGCTCCCGCCGTGCCGGTGGTGGGGGGGGAGACGGGGTGGCTCGATCCAGCCGAGTACCCGCCGGCCAGGGGGTACGACGTGCCGCCCGTGCGGCCGGAGGAGGTCCTGTCGGCCACGCCCGCGCTCCTGGCCCGCGGCAGGGCGCTCTTCGAGCAGAATTGCCGGTCCTGCCACGGGCCCGAAGGCCGGGGGGACGGTCCCGCCGCCCAAGGCCTCGCCCCGCCTCCGAGGGACTTCGCCAGCCCCCAGGGCTGGAAGAACGGGCCGGGCATTCCTGAAATCTACAGGACCCTCGAGAAGGGGATTCCGGGCTCCTCCATGGGCGCCTACGACTACCTCCCGGCCAAGGACCGCATGGCCCTGGTCCACTACGTGCAAAGCCTCGGCTCGTTTTCCCACGGCGACGTTCCGGAAGCCCTCGAAGCCTTCGGCAGGCAGTTCGCGACGGCCGGCGAACGAGTTCCCAACAAGATTCCGGTGACCCTCGCGGCGGCGCGGCTCCGAGAAGAATTCCGGCCGCCCGAGCCGCTTCGCGCCGAAGGTCCGGGCGCCGAAATCCTGCGGGAGGAGGCGTGGGACCTGGCGAGGGTGGCCCTGGCCCTGCAGGGCGCCCAAACCTGGAGGAAAAGCCCGGCGGCCCTGGCGGAACACGTTCTCCCCTCCGTGCCGGAGAACGGGTTCCGGCCTCGCGTCGCGGCCTGTTCGGCCGAGGAATGGACGATCCTCCACGCGGCCCTCTTGGCCGCCGTGGACCGGGACGAGAAGGGCGGGGGAGAAGGGGGGAAGCGGTCATGATGGCTCGATTCCTGATACCGGCGGTCCTGTTCCTGGCGCCCCTCGTCTTGACGGCTCAAGAGTCCGAAGCGGCCGCGGGGGACGTGGGGATCGTCGAGGTCCTGGGGCGCTCGGCGGCCCTCGATGCGACCCTGAAGGACGAGGAGGGCCGGGACGTCACGCTCCGGCAGATCCTGGACAAGCCGACGGTCCTGACGCTGAACTACTTTCGGTGCGCGGGCATCTGCACGCCCCTTCTCAACGGCGTCGTGGAGTTTCTCAACCGCCTGGACGGGGCCGAACCCGGGCGGGACTTCCAGGTGGTCACGGTGAGCTTCGACCCGACGGACACGCCCGAGATCGCCCTGCGAAAGAAGCAGAACTACCTCAAGCAGATGAAACGCCCCTTCCCGCCCTCGGCCTGGCGCTTTCTCACGGGCACGGCGGAGAGCACCAAGGCCCTGTGCGACTCCGTGGGGTTCCGATTTCGCCAGGAGGGGGACCAGTTCGTCCACCCGGGGGCGATCGTCTTCCTTTCCCCCGAGGGACGCGTGACGCGGTACATGTACGGAGTGACCTTCCTGCCCGCCGACGTGGCCATGGCCGTCGAAGAGGCGCGGCGCGGGCAGGCCGAACCGACCATCAACAAGCTCCTCGCCTTTTGCTACAGCTACGACCCAGCCGGCAGGCGATACGTGTTCAACGTGACGCGCCTGGCGGGCGCGGCGACCCTCGTCCTGGCGGGGGCCTTCGTCGCGGTCTTGGTCCTGCGGCGAAAAGGGCGCGGAGATTCGACCGCAGGGGCCCCATCATGACGACGCTCGCGGAACCGCTGGTCCACACGCAGCCCGGCTTTCTGGACGCTCCCGGCCGAAAGGGCCTCCTCGGCTGGGTCCTTTCCACGGACCACAAGAGGGTGGGCATTCTCTACCTGTACTCCATGGTGGCCTTCTTCTTCGTGGGGGTCGCGCTGGGCGTTTTCATGCGGCTGGAGCAGTTGACGGAGGGCCGGACGCTCATGTCGGCCCAGACCTACAACGCGCTCTTCACCGTGCACGGCGTGATCATGATCTTCATGTTCGTGGTCCCCGGACTTTCGGCGGTCTTCGGAAACTTCTTCCTTCCGATCCTCATCGGCGCCAAGGACGTGGCCTTTCCCCGGCTCAACCTCGCCTCGTGGTACTGCCTCGTCATCGGCGCGTGCCTGGCCGTTCTCTCCCTCTTCACGGGGCCCGGCGCTCCCGACACGGGGTGGACCTTCTACGTCCCCTTCAGCATGAAATCGGGCACGAACGTATCCCTGGCCGTTTTCTCCGCCGTGGTCATGGGCTTCTCTTCCATCCTCACGGGGCTCAACTTCATCACGACGGTCCACCGGCTCCGGGCTCCCGGAATGACGTGGCACCGCATGCCCCTCTTCTGCTGGTCCCTCTACGCCACCTCCTGGATCCAGATTCTGGCCACCCCCATCCTGGGGATCACCTTCATCCTGGTGATGCTCGAGCGGCTTTTCGGAATCGGGATCTTCGATCCGGCCAAGGGCGGCGACCCGATCCTGTACCAGCACCTCTTCTGGATCTACTCCCACCCGGCCGTCTACATCATGATCCTCCCCGCCATGGGCGCCATCAGCGAGATCCTGCCGACCTTCGCCAGGAGGACCATCTTCGGATATCGGGCCATCGCGTATTCCTCGCTCTCCATCGCCGCCTTCGGCTCCCTGGTCTGGGCCCACCACATGTTCACCTCGGGCATGAGCGCCTTCGGCAACATGATCTTCTCCCTTCTCACCATGATCGTGGCCATCCCCAGCGCCATCAAGGTCTTCAACTGGACGGCGACGCTTTACAAAGGCTCCATCGAGATGAGCCCGCCCCTCCTGTACGCCCTGACCTTCATCTTCCTCTTCTGCATCGGGGGGCTCACGGGCGTCATGCAGGGGGCCCTGGCCATCAACCAGCACGTCCACGACACCTACTTCATCGTGGGCCACTTCCACTACGTCATGTTCGGCGGAACGGGCTTCGCCTTCTTCGCGGCCCTCCTTTACTGGTTTCCCAAGATGTTCGGGAGGGACTACAACCGAAAGGTAGCCTACGCGGCGTGGATCCCGCTGTTCGTGGGCTTCAACCTCCTGTACTTCACCATGCTCATCCTGGGCTACATGGGGATGCCGCGCAGGTATTACGACCATCTGCCCCAGTACCACACGGGCCACCTCGTCGCCACGGTGGGCTCCTGGATCCTGGTTCTGGGGCTCGTGGTCCTCTTCGGGAACTTCGTGGCGGCGCTCCTGCGCGGGCGCAAGGCCGAGGACAACCCCTGGGGGGGAGTCACCCTCGAGTGGAAGATCCCTTCTCCGCCTCCCCAGGAGAACTTTGAGACCGTCCCCACGGTGACGGGTCCGCCCTACTCCTTCGGGAAGGAGGGGGGGCCATGAACGCTCCCGCCCACGGCGAGCACCACGACCCCTTCGCGGCCAAGCTGGGAATGTGGCTCTTCCTCGTTACGGAGATCCTCCTCTTTGGAGGCCTCTTCATCGCGTATTCGTACATGAGGGCGCGGTATCCCCACGAGTTCCACCACGCGGGGGGGAGTTTGAGCATCCCCATCGGGGTGGCGAACACCGCGGTTCTGCTGACGAGCAGCCTCACCATGGTCCTCGCCGTGGCCGCGGCCCACCGCGGGAACCTGAAGCGGTCCCTGCTCCTGACCTGGTCCACCGTGGCTCTGGGGGGGCTCTTTCTCGTCAACAAGGGCTTCGAATGGGCGGCCAAGTTCCACCACGGCGTCTACCCCAACTCGGACCACATGGCCTCCCTGCCGGCGGGGGAAAGGGTGTTCTTCGGCCTCTACTTTTCCATGACGGGCCTCCATGCCGCACACGTGATCGCCGGCATGGCGGTCCTTTCGGTTCTGGCGATCCTGATCGCGAAGGGGCGGATCGGCGCGAGGAATCCGGTGGTTCTCGAAAACGGGGGGCTCTACTGGCACCTCGTGGACGTGGTGTGGATCTACCTCCTGCCCCTCTTCTATTTGGCGGCGTGAGGGAGGGCGCGGCGATGGCGGATCGGGGAGAATGGGATTGGATCCGGCGGGAGCCGGTCGAACCGTCGAAGGTGGGACCATGAGCGACTACGCGAGTCACCGCGAATCGGACGGGCACGCCGGCCCCGGCTATGGAATGTACGTGGCCGTATGGGCCGTCCTGCTCGCCCTCACGGCGCTCCTCGTCCTGTTGAGCCGGTTCGGTCAGCGGGCGGCCGTGGCCGGCCTCCTGACCATCACGCCCGTCAAGGCGGCCCTCGTTTTCTATTACTTCATGCACCTTAGGTACGAGCGAGCGCTCCTGAAGGGGGTCCTCATCGTGACCCTGGGGACCCTTCTCATCTTCTTCGGCCTGACCTACGCCGACGTGGCCTTCCGGTGAGGCGGACATGGGCTGGATGAACCAGGCGGCGACCTCCGCCGAAAAGGTCGACTCGGTCTTCCTTTTCGTCTTCGTCTTGTCGGTTCTCTTCCTCGTGTTCATCACGGGGCTGATGATCTACTTCGTCTGGAAGTACAACCGGAAGCGGCACCCCCGCGCCGAGAGCATCGAGGGCCACGCGTGGCTCGAAATCACCTGGACCGCCATCCCGCTGATCCTTTTCCTGGCCATGTTTTATTACGGGTGGACGGAGTTCTCCTACACCCGGAACCCCCCCCGTGACGCCATGGCCGTGGACGTCCTGGCGCGTCAATGGTCCTGGTCCTTCACCTACCCCAATGGGAAACAGACGAGCGAACTGTACGCCGCGCTCGGGAGGCCCCTGCGGTTGGACATCCGGTCCGCCGACGTGATCCACGGCTTCTTCGTCCCCGCCTTCCGGCTGAAGATGGACGCCGTTCCCGGCCAGGTGAACACGACCTGGTTCGAGCCGACCCAGGTGGGCGCCTACGACGTGGAATGCACCGTCATTTGCGGGGTGGACCATTCCTACATGCTCTCCAAGGTCGTGGTGGTGCCCGAGGAGGAGTTCAAGGCGTGGTACTTCGGACCCGAGGACGCGCCGGCGCCAGGCGCCCGCTATCGGGCCTCCGCGACCGCAGAACCAGCCCAGGCCGTGCATCCGGGCCTGGCGGTCCTCCAGGCGCATTCCTGCACGACCTGCCACTCCCTCGACGGGAGCGTCACGGTGGGTCCCACCTTCAAGGGAGCTTTCGGCCGAAAGGACAGGGTCGAAGCGGCGGGCGTGGAGCGTGAAATTACGGTGGACGAGGCCTACCTTCGCAAGGCCATCCAGGAGCCCAATGCGGAAATCGTGAAGGGCTATCCGCCCGCCATGCCCGAGAGCCCTCTCTCGGAGAAGGAGCTCGATGACGTGGTGGCCTACCTGAAGACGCTGAAGTGAGAGCCGGTGGCTCCGTGAATCCATGCGCGACCTGATGATTCTCACGAAAGTCCCCATCGCGGCGACTTCCACCCTGTCGGCCCTCTCCGTCTACCTCCTGGCCGGTGGGGGAGGCGGCATGGGCCTGGCGTTCCTCTTCGCCGGCGTGTGCCTGGCGGCCATGGGCGCCTCGGCGCTGAACGAGTGGCAGGAGCGGGACCTGGACGCTCTCATGGAGCGGACCCGCCGGCGCCCCATCCCGGCGGGGAGGATCTCCCAGAGCGCGGCCCTCCTTCTGGCCGTCGCCCTGGTCGCCGCGGGCCTCGTCCTGACATGGGAGGTCTTCGGGGTCTTGCCCGCGTTCCTGTGCCTGGGGGCCGTATTCTGGTACAACGCCGTCTATACGCCCCTCAAGCGCCTCTCGGCCTTCGCCGTCGTGCCGGGTTCGGTCATCGGCGCCATCCCTCCCGCCATCGGCTGGACGGCCGCCGGAGCGGACCTGCTCGACGCCCGCCTGGCCTCCCTCTGCTTCTTTTTCTTCCTCTGGCAGGTGCCCCACTTCTGGCTGCTCCTCTACCGCTACGGAGAGGAGTACGAGCGTGCGGGATACCCTTCCCTTCAAAAACTGTTGGGGAAGAGGGGCCTGGCGCGGCTCACTTTTGTGTGGCTCGCCACCGCCGCCGCCTCGGTCCTCCTCCTGCCCCTGTTCGGCGCGGTCCTCTCCCCGGCGTCCGTCTGGATCTTGGGCGTCGCCGCGATGGCCCTCACGGCCGGCTCTCTTCCCCTCCTGGGAGACCGGCCGGCCCCCCGTGTGTTCCGGGCGGCCTTCGCCGCCGTGAACCTCTTCGCGCTCCTCGTGATGGCCGCCCTGGCGGCGGAGCCTTACTGGCCCGGCTCCCTCTCCGTGGCCCTTCGCTGACCGGTTTCCCCCTTCCCATAAGAAGTCGCCGCCGGATGTGCTACGTTGATGGTGCGCTCTTGGAGGTGTTCATGTCGCAGGATCCTTTCCGGCCGCTGGTGGAGCTCCTCAAGTCGCAGGCGGATCGCTTCTCCCAGGCGCTTGGAGTGCCGACGGCTACGAGGTCGGAGGTCTACGAACTCCTCTTCGAGGAATCGGACCTGAAAAAGCCCTTCTACTGGCTCTCGCTGCTTTCCGCCTGCGGGATCGCGACGCTGGGCCTTGCCCAGAACAGTCCGGCCGTCATCATCGGAGCCATGCTCCTGTCGCCGCTCATGATCCCCATCGTGGCGTTGGGGCTCGCCCTGGCCATCGGGGACGTCTTTCTGGGCTTTCGCTCCGCGTGGGCCTGCCTGGTGTCCGTCGCAGCGTCCCTCGGGGTCTCGGCCCTTGTCGCGGTCCTTCTGCCCTTTCAGGAAACCACCCTCGAAATCCTCGCGCGCACCCGGCCCAACCCCCTGGATCTGGGTATTGCCCTCCTGTGCGGCCTGATCGCCGCCGTGTCCGCCGCGAGGCTGCCGTCGGCCGGAGGAGGGACCGTCCTACCGGGCGTGGCGATCGCCGTGGCCCTGGTCCCTCCCCTGTGTACGGCAGGATGGGGGCTAGGGGCCGGATGGCGGCGGGACGTGTTCGCCGGGGCCATGATTCTGTTCTTCACCAACCTGGCCGCCATCGTCTTCGCGTCTCTCCTGGTGTTTCTCTCGATCGGCATGGCGACGTCGGAGGAGACCTCCGAGATCCGCGCGTTCGTCGCCGAGAGGGAAAAGGGCAGGCGGGTTCACGCTTGGCTGGACAGCATGGCCCTGACCGAGAGGTTTCGGAAGGTGGGCGGGCTCGGCAATCGGGTCCTCGTTTCCGCGGTGGCCGTGCTCATTCTGCTCTTTCCCCTCAACAGCGGGCTCAAGCAGGTGAAGAGGGAGATCACCCTCAAGCGCGAAGCGGCGAAGGCCGTGGACCGGTTCCTTCCCGGCGTGACGATTCTCTCCCGAACCGTCTCCGCCGGGCAGGAAACGCCCAGCCTCCACCTGGTCCTGCTCGCCGGCGCAACCCCCGTCGAAGCCAGCGTCCGGGAGGTGGAGAAATACCTCGAAGGCCGACTGGACGGTCCGATTCGTGTTACGTACACGGAGGTTGCAAGCCGCGCCGCCTTCAAGGAGACTCCGGCGGCAGGCGCGAGTACGAGCCGGTTTGGAGAGATGGTCCGCGCGTTGGACTCCGGGGAGGTCGCGAGGCTCGCATCGCTATGGCCGGGGGAATCGGCGGGAACCTTTCTTGGAGCCGCGGTTGTGGCGCCGCCGGGCCCGATCCGGCCGCGCATCCAGGTTCGGTATCTGTCCGGAAGGCGCCTCGGGCAGGAAGCGGCGGAAGTGCTGAGGCGGGGCGCGGCGGCCCTCCTGGCCGTTCCCTCCGATTCCATCCAGATCTCTTGTTTCTCCTCCACGTTGCCGTCCTTGATCCTCCGGCCCTTTCCCGGGGCTTCGGATCTGAGCACGTGGTTGGCGGAGGCGACCGCCCGAATCGACGAAGCCGGCGTTCCCTTGAGCGTGGCTCCTGGGCTCGCGCTTCCCCGCGGGCTGGGGGCCCGAACCCAGGCGGAACTCCGGGAGGCCGCCAGGCGGGTTCTCGACGAATTGTCCGGCGTCGCCCTTCCGGGCGGATTCCTGGAACCGACGGAGCGAATCTTGGAGCCCGCAGAGGGGACCGCACCCATTCTCGAATTCCGCCTTGTGTACAGGGGGGACGCCGGGGATGTCGTCCGGCCGACTCCCGTCACCGGGAGCGAAAGTTCACGACCACGGTGAGATAGCAGGCGACGGCGGACCCGCTCCGGGCGTCGATGGGGCGCGTGTACTTCCACCTTCGGACCGCCTCCACCGCGGCGGCGTCGAAGATGGGGTTGGTGGATTGGACCACCTTCGCCTCCCGGACGGCACCCGTTTCGTCCACCACCAGTTGCAGGACGACGCGCCCCTCCAGATGCATGGCGGCGGCCGCTCGCGGGAATTCGGGCGAGGGCTGGTAGACGGGCTTGGGAAGATGGACCTGCCAGGTCTCCAGAATGGATGGCGGGTTCTGGACAGGGAGCGGGTCGCGCCCCGGTCCATCGTCCGGGGCCTTGTCGGCGCCGCCCGGAACTCCACCGTCCCCCGTGTGACCGGGTCCTTCGTCGTTCGGGGCGGAGGCGTCGGGAGGTCCGGCGGGGACCTCGTTCGGCGCCTCCATGCCGCGGGGCCTCGTGGGTGTGCGGGCGGCGGAAGAGGACGTGGACGCCTCGGTGCGCCGGGCAGGCGGGGGCTCCAGGGCGGGGGGCGCCGCCCAGAAGGTGAGGGTGATGGGAGGGGCGAGGCGTTCGGGGCCGAAGAGGGCATGGGCCACAAGGAGCATCCCCATCGCGGTCTGCAGGGCGATGGCCGCGGGCAGGGCGGTCCGCCGGAGCGGGGAGGGAGCGATCGGGGGTGAGAATACGTGCTCGAACATGGTGGCCTCCATTCTTGCCGTCTGCGGACTTGGACCATCCTCTGATCCGGAAGTTCCACCGCCGGGACTTCGCTTTTGAATCCCCGGAGGGTACACTCAGACCCATGGCGCGCGTCGTTCTGCTGGACCAGTATGCGGGCCTCGGCGGGGGCCAAAGGATCCTGATGGATCTGGCCCTCGCCATGAGGGAGGCGGGGCATTCGGTTCGGGTCTTTCTGCCTGGGCAGGGAGCCGCGGAGGCCCGATTGCGGGAGGAGGGGTTCCCGGTCCACCCCTTGCCCCTCCCGGCCATGACGCCCGGCAGGAAGCCGCTGGCCGAAAAAGCCGCCTATCCCTTCCATGCCTGGCGGGCGGCCAGAGCCCTTCGCGCGACCCTGTCCGAGGAACCCGCGGATCTTCTCTACGCCAACGCTCCCCGGGCGTTTCTCCCCGCCGTGCTCGCCGCCCGTGGGGGAGGGCCTCCCGTGGTGCTCGCGCTCCACCTCATCTTCACCGGGGGGTTCGAGCACCGGCTGATCCGGTGGTGCCTGCGGCAAAAGGAGGTCCGGAAGATCGTGTTCTGCTCCGGGGCGGTGGCTCACCCCTTCGCGAAGGACTGCGGGGCGAAGGGCGTCAAGATCCACTACTGGGTGAGCCCCCGGTTCCTGGAGGCCCCCTCGGAGCGTCGGCGCTCCCGTGAAGCGATGGGGTTGAACCCCGGTGACGTGGCCGTGGGTGTCCTGGGAAGGATCTCCCGCACCAAAGGGCAGTCCCTCTTTCTGGAGGCCCTTGCCCCCCTCTTGGAGCGGCACCCGGCTTTGCGGCTTCTCGTGGGCGGCGGGGCGGATTTCGAGGATCCCGAGGAGGAGGCCCGCGTGGTCAGAATGGCGGCCGCGTCGCCGCGCGCGGAACGGATCCGGATCGCGGGCCGGATGGTGGAGGCCATCCCGTTTCTCGACTCCCTCGACGTCCTGGTGGTTCCTTCCCTCTGGGACGAGCCCTTCGGCCTGGTGGCGGTGGAAGGGATGGCGAGGGGGCTTCCCGTCGTCGCGACGCGCAGCGGCGGGCTCGTGGAAATCGTCGACCACAACGTGACGGGATTTCTCGCGGACAAGAACGCCGCTTCGCTGCGGGATGCCGTGGAGAGGCTCCTGGCGGATCCGGGCCTCCGGTCCGCCATGGGGGAGCGGGGGCGGGCCCGGGTGGAGAGCGAGTTCCATCCGGCGAAGCAGCTGGCGGAGGTTCTGGCCCTGTGTTTCGGGGAGTGAAACGAACGGGCTCCGGGGTCGGCGGGCGAGCCTGAGCCCAGCCGGAGGGCCCCGGGAGCCGGGGGGGAATAGGGCATGAAGCTGGCGTTCGTTCAGGACTGGCTCGTGGATTTCGGCGGCGCGGAGAGGTGTCTCGAAGCACTCTGCGAGGCCTACCCCAACGCCCCCCTCCACACGCTCTTCTATGACCCCCGCCAGTTCGAGGATTCGGCCATTTCCACCCGGCCCATCCACACGACCTTTCTCAACCGGCCGATCTTCAAGAGCCGGTACCGGACCTTCCTCGCCTTGTACCCGTATGCGATCGAGCAACTGGACCTCTCGGGAGCGGAGGTCGTGGTCTCCTTCTCGCACAGCGTGGCCCACGGGGCCCTCGTCCGGTCGGACAGCCTCCACGTCTGCTACTGCCACACGCCCGTCCGTTACGCCTGGGACCTGTACCATCCCTATCTCAGGATGGCCGGTCTCACCTGGGGACCCAGGGCCCACGCCGCGCGGGCCGTCCTTCACTACCTCCGGATCTGGGATGCCGCGGCGGCCTCCAGGGTGGATCACTATGTGGCCAATTCCGCCCACGTGGCCCGCAGAATCCGGCGCATCTACGGGCGCGAGGCGGCGGTCATCCACCCGCCGGTGGACGTGGACCGCTTCTCTCCCGAAAGCCGGAGAGGGGATCACTACCTCGCCGTGGGGAGGATGGTGGCGTACAAGCGGATGGATCTGGCCGTGGTCACCTGCACCCGCCTGGGACTGCCCCTTCGGGTGATCGGCGAGGGCCCCGAACTGGGACGGCTCAGACGCCTCGCCGGCCCCACGGTGGAGTTCCTGGGACGCCTGCCCGACGCCGACGTGTCCCGCGAGCTGGCCCGGGCCAAGGCCCTCCTCTTTTGCGGAGAGGAGGATTTCGGGATCACCCCGGTGGAGGCCCAGGCCTCCGGGACCCCGGTCATCGCGTACGGTCGAGGGGGCGCGCTGGAAACGGTGGTTCCTCCCGAAGGCGAAGAGTACGGAGCGGCCACGGGGCTCTTTTTCACAGAGCCCTCGGCGGAATCCCTGGCCGAGGCCCTGTCCCTCTTCGAGAGGGTTCACATGCGGTTCGACCCGTCGGTTTGCGTCGCCCACGCCGCGCGTTTCGGCCGGCCGAGGTTCGTGGAGGAGATGCGGCGCTTCATCGAGTCCAGATGGGAGGCCTTCCGTGGGGTCCGTTGAGCTGTTTTTTTATTATCTGCTCGCCGCGTCCTCCCCCCTCGGCGTGGCCGTGACCAACGCCTCCCTGGGCGCGCTGACCCTCTTCTTCCTCTGGAGGGCGATCCGGGGCCGCTTTCGCCCGAGCCCCGCCGCCTGGCTTCTCGCCTCCTTCCTCCTGTGGCAGGTGGTGTCGGCCCTCCTCAGCCCGTTCCGCTCGGTGGCTCTGCGGGGGATCCTGGATTCCTGGGCCTGGATCGCTTTTTTCGTGGGTGCATCCCTTCCGGCCATCGCCCGGAGGGAGGCCTTTCCAAAATGGGCCGGATTCCTGACCCTGTCGGCGGCCCTGACGGTTCCGGTGAGCCTGGCGGCCTTCTTCCTCGGCACGGATTTCCGGCGTGACTTGCTCGTTTCCAAGGCGGCGGCGGGAACCGTCAACGCCCACGGCTTTTTTTCCCACCACCTCACCTACGCGGGGGTCATGGCCACCGTGGTCCTGGTGGCCGGCGCGCTGGCCCTGTACGGCCGGGGGCGCCGCTGGGCCTGGTGGGTGGGCTCGGCGGCGGCGGGAGTGGGGCTGGTCACGAGCCTGGCCCGGACCTACTGGGTCGGGCTCCTTCCCTCGGCCATCCTCCTGCTTTGGAGGAAGGGATGGAAAGTTGTGGCCGGAGCCGCCCTGGCCGCCGCCCTCGCGGGCGCGATTCTCGTGGCCGCCGGCCCCGACGGGCTGAGGCGTCGGGTGGCGAGCCTGTGGGACCCGGACAACGCGAGCAACGTGGAACGGCTCTACCTCTGGAAGTCCGGCCTGGACATGTGGAAGGAGAGGCCCGTCGCCGGGTGGGGGCCCAACGCCTACGAAAGCGCGGCGGGCCCGTTCAAGGCCCCCTACGCCGGCAACATCCATTACCCCGACCACGAGGGCTTTCGGTCCCGCAGCCACTGCCACAACCTGTACATCATGACCGCCGTCCAGACGGGAACCGTCGGCCTCCTCCTCCTGCTGGCCTTTTTCGTCTCCGCCTTTCGAGAGATCGCTCGCCAGCCGGAAACGAGTCTCCGCATCGGCGCCACGGCGGCCCTGACGACCTTCCTGGTGGGCGGGGTGTTCGAATTCAACGGAGGGGACGCGGAGGTGGCCACGTTGCTGTTCTTCCTCGTGGGCCTTGCTCTGGGACGGGGCGGGCCCGCCCCGGGCGATCCGGAGAAGGGCCCCTGAGCGTCGGGGCCAGGCCGGGCGGCGCGGTCACGGTGGGACCATGCTCCTGAGCGGCGAAGCCTTCGTTCTCGTCCGTCACGCGTACACGGAATCCTCGTGGATCGTGAGCCTGTTCATGCGCGACCACGGGCTCCTCCGCGCCGTGGCCCGGGGCGCTCGGAAGACCCGGAGCGGAGGCCGGGGGTCCCTCGAACCCATGACGAAAATCCAGGTGGAGGTCTTCCTGCGCGAGGGAAGGGACCTCGGGCAGGTCCGCCGCGCCGAAGTCCTGGCCGGCGCCATGGACCTCTTCGAGGACTGGCCGAGGGCGGAGGTCCTCCTGGGGATGTGCGAAATCCTGGAGCGGGGGCTGCCGGCCCAGAGCCCCGAGGAAGAGACCTTCCGGCTCGTGGAGGCCCTGATGGATCCCCTTCGGGAGGGGCTCGATCCGGCGCTGGCGTGGCTCTACTTCGTCCTGTGGTTCTCGCGCCTCCACGGCCATCTCGCCCGCCCGAAGCCTTCTTCCGAGCTGGGGGGAGAGGAGGAGCGGCTTCGTTCGGCCTGCCTGCGGAACGCTCCCGGCGCGCTCGCGGGACTGTCCGTTTCCCCCTCCGTCGTCGTCCGTCTGGCGCGGAGGCTGGAGGGGGGGGTCACGGACTACCTCGGCGCGCCCCTGCGGTCCGCCCCCTCGTTTCGGGGGCGGTGATCGCGGGGAGGAGAGGAGGAGCAAGGCGCGAGATGCTAAGAAGGGAGGCGAATCCGCCCCCGTCCCCGGCCCCGTTGGGTCGCGCCGGAGCCTCGTTGGTGTACAATGCGGCTTCGTCACCCATCCGGAGGATGCCTTGCTCACCATTCAAGACCTCATCGAGAGAATGAAGCACTTCTGGGCTGGCGAGGGCTGCCTCATCGCCGAGCCCTACGACCTCGAGAAGGGCGCGGGGACCATGAACCCCGAGACCTTCCTGAGGGTCCTGGGGCCAAAGCCCTACGCCAGCGCCTACGTGGAGCCGTGCCGTCGCCCGAGGGACGGGCGCTACGGCGAGAACCCCCAGCGCGTGGAGAAGCACTACCAGTTCCAGGTCATCATGAAGCCCAGCCCCGACGACATTCAGGAGCGGTACCTCAGGAGCCTGGAAGCCTTCGGCATCGTCCTGAAAGACCACGACCTGAAATTCGAGGAGGACAACTGGGAGGCGCCCACCCTGGGGGCCTGGGGCGTGGGCTGGCAGGTCATGCTGGACGGGACCGAGATCACCCAGTTCAC
Source organism: Acidobacteriota bacterium (assembly GCA_040752915.1). NCBI lineage: Bacteria > Pseudomonadati > Acidobacteriota > Acidobacteriota bacterium. Next base: position 8,629 of record JBFMHB010000028.1, on the reverse strand, counting down.
GTACTTCCAGCAGGCGGGCGGATTCGAATTGAAGCCCGTGACCGTGGAGATCACTTACGGAATCGAGCGCCTCTGCATGTTCCTCAACGGCATCGGAGACATCTACGACCTCCCCTGGAACGAGCGGTTCACTTACGGGGACATGCGCCGCGAGGCCGAGCGCCAGTTCTCGGTCTTCGACTTCGAGCAGGCGCGGACGGACCTCACGGCGCGGTGGTTCGAGGAGTTCGAAACGGAGAGCCGTCGGCTCGTGGAGGCGGGGCTCTACCTCCCGGCCTACGATTTCTGCCTCAAGGCCAGCCACGCCTTCAACATCCTGGACGCCCGCGGGGCCATTTCCGTGGCGGCCCGGGCCGATTACATCAAGCGCGTGAGGCGGCTGGCCTGCGCCTGCGCCGAGGCCTACCTCCAGCACACGGAGGGAGAGAAGGAGGCGGTCCGTGGCTGACTTTCTCCTGGAGATCGGCACCGAGGAGATTCCGGCGGGGATGGTCTGGGACCTGGCCGTCAACCTGGGCCACAACGTGTCCGAGGCCCTCGAGAAGGAGGGGATGACCAGCGCCGCCGATGGCCCCCCTCGTGAGCCCATGTTCGCCTTCATCCCCGGCAACCCCGCCTGGCGCCTCATGCCGGGGATGACGCTTCTTGCCGCGCCCCGGCGGATCGGGTTCCTCCTCGAAGGACTGCCGCTCCGGCAGTCGGACCGCGAAGAGACGGTGGCGGGGCCGCCCCTCTCGGCGGCTCGGGACGCCTCCGGAGCCTGGACCAGGGCCGCCGAGGGCTTTGCCCGAAAGCAGGGCGTCGCCATGGGGGACCTGAAGGAAGTCGCGGGTCTCAAGGGCCCCTGCGTGGGTTTCGTGCGCCATGTGCCGGGGCGGTCCGCCGCCGAGGTCCTGGCGGAGGTCGTCCCGCGTGCGGTGGACGCCCTCTACCTTCCCAAGGCTATGCGGTGGGGGGAGGGGACCGAGGTCTTCGTGAGGCCCGTTCGGTGGGTCGTGGCCCTTCTCGACGATCAGGTCGTCCGCCTGACGATCAAGGGGATCGAGGCGGGGCGCACGAGCCGGGGCCACCGGATCCACGGAACGGACCGGGTCGAGGTTCCGTCCGCGAAGGCCTATTTCGATGTCATGAGGAACCAGCACGTCCTTTCCGACCCCGTGGAGCGCAAGAACAAGATCAGGAAGGAACTCGATGAGCTGGCCGCCGCCGTCGGCGGCGTCTGGAGCGTTCATCGCGACAACCCGTCGGAAAGCGTGTTGTTCGGCGGGTTGCTGGAAACCCTCGTCTTCACCTGCGAGCACCCGACGGCCTTTCGCGGGAGCATCCCCGAGGCCTTCCTGTCCCTGCCCGAGCCGGTCCTTTCCACGTGCCTGAAGGAGCACCAGAAGTCCTTTGCCGTTTACGCGACGAGCGATCCGAACGATCCTCTGGCGGGCGTTCCCCAGACGGAGGAGGGGCTGGCGCTGCGCCCCTTCTTTCTCGCCGTCCTGGACGGGCCCTCAGACCCGACGGGGCTTGTCCGAAGGGGAAACGAGAACGTCACGGTCTCCCGCCTGAAGGACGCGAAGTTCTTCTACGACCAGGACAAGAAGGTGCCCCTGGCGGAGCGGCTCAACGATCTCAAGGGAATCGTCTACCACCCGAAACTTGGGACGTACTACGACAAGGCCCTCCGGATGGAGGTCCTGGCTCGCGAGCTGGCCCCGACCTTCCAAGAGGACCCCGACCTGGCCGGCCGGGCCGCCCTCCTGTGCAAGGGCGACCTCGCTTCCCTCCTCGTCCAGGAGAAGGAGTTCACCTCCCTCCAGGGCGTGGCGGGCGGACTCTACGCCCAGGCCCAGGGGGAAGATCCCGCCGTGGCCCGCGCCATCGGCGAACACTACGGCGAGCCCCTCCCGCAGCCCGGCAGCGCCCATCCTCACCTCAGCGTCGTGGTGGCCCTGGCGGACAAGCTGGACACCCTCGTCCAGTTCTTTTCCATCGGCCTGGCGCCCACGGGCTCCAAGGACCCCTTCGGCCTGAGGCGGGCGGCGAACCAGGTGGTCTCCATGTTGGGGGACCCCGGGCTGTTCGCGGGGGGGCATTCGGGCCTGCGCTTCGATCTGAGCGCCTTCCTGCGTTCTCACGCGCCGGACTGCGCCGCGTCGCTGGAGGATTTCATCCTGGAACGGGCGCGATACTCGTGGGAGGGAAAAGGCGTCGCCGAGGCCAAAGGCGCGCCCTCCTACGACGAGTTGAACGCGGTCCTTTCCCAGGGCCTCTCGGACCTTCTGGACATGCGCGCCCGCCTGGAGGCGGTCCACACCGTGCGCCGGCAGTATCCCGAGGATTTCGACCACCTGGCGGTGGCCTTCAAGCGCGCCAAGAACATCCTGAAGGGAATGCCCGAGGTGGACCTCGATCCCTCTCTTTTCCTGCCTCCCGAGGAGAAGGAGGGCGCGGGGGAACGGGCCCTGCACGAGGCCGTGGAGGCCGTGAGGCAGGAGGCCGAGGAGCTGTTTGAACAGAGACGCTACGCCGAGGGCCTCCAGCGGCTCGCCACGGTGCGGCCGGCCGTGGACCGCTTCTTCGACGACGTGCTCGTCATGTGCGACCCCGACGGAAAGGACCCCGCTCGGACGGCCCTGCAGAACAACCGTCTTGCGCTCTTGCGTGGGCTTGTGGCTCTTTTCGACAGGGTAGCGGACTTCTCCCAGATCGTTCCGAGGGAGAACCGCTGACGGAAGACCGTTCGGACGCGGAGGCCGGGACGGGAGCCCAGGGAGGGACCTTGCCGTGCAGCCGCTGACCAACCTGTTCTACAACTTGGGTTGGGACCTGACGGGGTGGACGGCCCTTCTGTTTCTCGCGGAGGTCCTGGCCCTGTTCACGATCCCGTCGGTTCTCCTCCAGCGGCGGGGACAGCCCCTGGCGGCGCTGGCCTGGACCCTGGGCCTCATCGCCGCGCCCATCCTCGGAGTATTGGCCTGGTGGCTCATCGGACGGAGCCACCTGAAGCGGAAGCGGAGGCGGCGCTCAAGGGCCCATTTCGAGATCCGCGAAGGATTCGCCAACCTGAGGCCTGAAGTGGAAACAGGGCAGGCGGAAGGGCTCGATACCCTCCTGCCCCTGCGCCGGCTCCCCCTGGGCCAGGAGGCGGGGGTCTTTCCGGCGGTGGCCGCCCGGCGGGTCGAGGCGTTCCAGGACGGGGAGGCCACCTACGCGGCCCTGGAGGAGGCCATCGCCGGGGCGCGCCATCACCTCCACCTCCTCTTCTATACGTGGCAGGCCGACGCCGTGGGGGCGAAGTTTCGAGACCTCCTCGCGTCGCGAGCGAGGAGCGGGGTGCAGGTGCGCGTCCTGCTCGACGCCCTGGGAAGTTCGAGGGCCCTGGGACGGTTCATGGACCCCCTTCGTCGGGCGGGGGGGCGCGTCGAGCCCTTCGCGCCCACGAGGTTTCTCCGGCGATCGCTCTCCATCAACTTCCGGAACCATCGGAAGATCCTCATCGCCGACGGGGTCAGGGCGTACGCGGGCGGGCTGAACATCGGGGAGGAGTACACCCGCCACTGGAGGGACCTGGGGCTTCTCCTGGAAGGTCCCGTGGTGGCCCACCTCCAGGAGATTTTCGCCGACGACTGGTGCTTCGCCACGGGGAGGGCCCTGGTGGAAAAGGACTTCGTTCCCACCCAGGCCCTCGCGGGGAAGACCGACGCCGTCTGCCGCCTCATCGCGGGCGGCCCCGACGCCGCGTACAACGCGACCCACGACGCCTTCTTCGTGGCCGCCACCCAGGCCCGGAAACGCATCTGGATCTGCACGCCCTACCTGGCTCCCGACCAGGCGATTCAGACGGCCCTGCGGACCGCGGTGTACCGGGGGGTGGACGTGCGCGTGCTCGTTCCGGCGATCTCGGACGTCCGGCTCGCCCAGATCGCGGGGCGCTCCTACTACCCGGCCCTTCTGGAGTCGGGCATCCGCATCTTCGAATACCTGCCCTCGGTCCTTCACACGAAGCTCTGGCTCTTCGACGACGAACTCTCCGTGGTGGGGAGCGCCAACCTGGACAACCGGTCCTTCCGGCTGAATTTCGAGGTGAGTTGCTTCGTGCAGAACCGGCCCCTAAACGCGGCCCTGTCGAACGCGTTTGTGGGTGACCTCGGGGCCAGCCGCGAGGTAACGGGGGCCGACGTGCGCCGGACAGGGCGCCTTCAACAACTGCAGGAGGCAGCCATGAACCTCCTCAGCCCCCTTCTTTAGAAGGATCGGGATTGGAGGAGGTCAGCCGCGGCTCCGGATCCGGGGGGCCTTGACAAAGGAGGAGACGGGAGTAATATTACTAAATAGGTAACATTCGCCTTGGGGGAGGCCATGATCGGAATCGGAAGGCAGACGGACTACGCGGCGCGGATCGTCCTCCACCTGGCGAGCCTCGAGCCCGGCGCCCGCGTGACGGCCGGCGAGATCGCGCGCAAGCGCCTCATCCCCCCGGTCCTCATCCGCCGGATCGTGAGCCGCTTGTCTTCGGCGGGCATCCTCCGGACGGCCAGGGGGAGCGGCGGTGGAATCGCCCTCGCGCGGCCGGCCCGAAAGGTCAGCCTCCGGGAGGTCGTGGAGGCCATGGAGGGGCAGGTGGCCCTCAACGGCTGCGTGGTGAACCCTGGGGATTGCCCCCTTTCGGACCTATGCCCCGTCCAGCGGGCGTGGTGCCGGGCCAGCCGCCAGTTGGCCTCGGCCCTGGGCAAGATCCGCTTCTCGGATCTGGCCGCCTCCATGACCCCGAAATCCGCGTCAGGGGGGCCGCCCCCGTCTGGCAAGGGACGCCGAGGCGCCAAGGAGGCGAAATCGTGAAGCGGCGCCGCCGGGGCGCCAAGCGGGATCGAAGGACGGCCCCCTGCGAAGGGCTGGATGGTTTGCTTTTAGGGGAGGTGTGAATGGATGCACTGTTGTTGGCACGGATCCAGTTCGCATGGACCATCGCCTTCCACTACATCTTCCCTCCCATGACCATCGGGCTGGGGCTCCTGCTCGTGGTCATGGAGGGGATGTACCTGAAGACGAAGAAGCCCCTCTACCACGCCATGACGCGCTTCTGGGTGCGGGTCTTCGGGCTCATCTTCGCCGTGGGGGTGGCCTCGGGAATCGTCATGGAGTTCCAGTTCGGCACGAACTGGTCCACGTATTCCCGCTACGTGGGCGACGTCTTCGGCAGCGCCCTGGCGGCCGAGGGCATCTTCGCCTTCTTTCTCGAATCCGGGTTTCTCGCCATCCTCCTCTTCGGATGGGACAAGGTGAGCCCCCGGATGCACTTCTTCTCCACGGTCATGGTCTCCCTCGGCTCCATGTTCAGCGCCGTTTGGATCATCGTCGCCAATTCCTGGCAGCAGACGCCCGCCGGATTCCACATCGTGGGCGAAGGGGCCATGGCCCGCGCGGAGGTCACGGACTTCTGGCAGGTCGTCTTCAACCCCTCCACGGTGGACCGGCTCGTCCACGTGCTCCTCGGCGCCCTCCTGACGGGATCCTTCTTCGTCCTGTCCGTCTCTGCTTTCTACCTGTTGAAGAAGCGACACGTCGAGTTCGCCAAGGCCTCCATGCGGATCGCCCTGGCCGTGGCCATCGCGGCGTCCCTGGCGCAGCTCGTGTCGGGCCATTCGAGCGCCCAGGTCGTGGCCGAGCACCAGCCCGCCAAGCTGGCCGCCTTCGAGGGGCTTTATCCCGAAACCTCTGCAGGGGCTCCGCTGACCCTCTTCGGCTGGGTGGACGAGAAGGAGGAAAAGGTCAAGTTCGGCGTGGCCGTGCCCGGACTCCTCAGCCTCCTCCTTCACGGGAACTCGGGCGCGCCGGTGACGGGCCTGAGGGCCTTTCGTCCGGAAGACCGCCCCCCCGTGAACCTCGTCTTCCAGAGCTACCACGCCATGGTCGCCATCGGGATGGCGATCCTCCTCCTCAGCCTCGCGTCCGCCCTGTACTGGTGGCGCGGCAAGCTCTTCGAGACGAGGTGGCTCCTCTGGGGCTGGGTGGCCGCCGTGGTTCTTCCGCACCTGGCGAACCAGCTCGGCTGGATGTCCGCGGAGGTGGGGCGCCAGCCGTGGATCGTCCAGGGGCTCCTGAGGACGAGCGAGGGGCTCTCGAAGGTCGTGTCCGCCGGAGAGACCCTCACTTCCCTCCTCCTCTTCACGCTCGTGTACGTTCTCCTGTTCGTCCTGTTCATCTACCTCCTGGACCACAAGATCAAGGAGGGCCCCGTGGAGGCAGGGCCCGAGAAGGGGGGGCACCGGGCATGAACCTCGATCTGAACGTCGTCTGGTACGTCCTGGTGGGCGTGCTCCTCACCGGCTACGCCATCCTCGATGGCTTCGACCTGGGCGTCGGCGCTCTGCACCTGTTCACGAAGACCGACGAGGAGCGCCGGCTCGCCATCAATTCCATCGGCCCCGTGTGGGACGGCAACGAGGTCTGGCTCGTCACCGGCGGGGGCGCGCTCTTCGCCGCCTTCCCCCACGTGTACGCCACGATCTTCTCCGGCTTCTACCTGGCCCTGGTCCTGCTTCTCTTCGGGCTCATCTTCCGGGCCGTGGCCATCGAGTTCCGGAGCAAGCAGCCCATGGGATGGTGGCGGCAAATGTGGGACGTCTCCTTCAGCGTGTCCAGCATCCTCTCCGCTCTCCTCCTCGGCGTGGCCCTCGGAAACGTCGCCTGGGGAATTCCGCTGGCTCCGGACCACGAATTCGCAGGGACCTTCCTTGGCCTTCTCCATCCCTACGCGCTTCTCGTGGGCGTCACCACCGTGGCCCTCTTCATGATGCACGGCTCCATCTACCTGACGTTGAAGACCGAGGGCGCCCTCCACGACAAGGTGCGGTCCTGGATCAACAACACGATCATCTTCTTCATCATCTGCTACGCCACCACGACCATGGCCACCCTTCTGTACGTGCCCCACATGGTGGCCATCTTCAAGGACCACCCGGGCCTCTTCGTGGTGGCCCTGGCGAACATGCTGGCCGTGGCCAACATACCCAGGGAGATCTACCACGGGCGGGACTTTTACGCGTTCCTCTCCTCCTGCGCGGCGATGGCGGCCCTCATGGCCCTCTTCGGGCTCGGCATGCTCCCGAACCTGGTGTACTCGAATCCGAATCCCGATCTCAGCCTCACGATCTACAACGCGGCCTCCTCGCAGAAGACGCTGGGCATCATGCTCGTCATCGCGCTCATCGGCGTGCCCCTGGTGCTCGCGTATACGGCCAGCATCTACTGGGTGTTTAGGGGGAAAGTGAAGCTGGACGCCCAATCCTATTGAACCTCGCCGGGGTCTCCGGCGGTCCTGGACCCTCGCAAGCGGGGCGGGCTTCGGCCCGCCCCGCCGCATTCCGGTGTAGAATGGCCTCCCCGAGAGGGAAGGGTGGAGCCGATCATGGCCGTCGCGGGAGCCGCGGTGCTCGAACCCATCGAGCTATGGGACGCCTTCGCCGCGGGTGTCTATTTCTTCTTCGGCGTCATCCACCTGGACCTGTGGCTGAGGCGCCGGGACCGCCTCGCCCACCTCTGGCTGGCCGGGGCCAGCGCCTCGGCCTTGGTGGTGGACCTCACCGGCATGGCCGGCAGGAGGTGGATGGACCTCGGGGGAACATGGCTGGGCGCCCTGAACACGCTCGGAGTCGCGCTCGCCACCTGTTTCCTCTTCGAACTCGTCTACTCGCTGAACCGCGATCCGAAGGGCCGGCTCGCGAGGGTCCTTCAGACCTTCGTGCTCGCCCTGGCCCCCGTGTCCGCGCTCCTTCTCCCGCCTCTCTTTCCGGCCGTCCTTCTCGGCTGCTTCTGGCTTCTGGTTTGGGCCATGGTCCGGGCCTTCGCCGCCTCGCGCGAGGGCGACCGCGAATCGGGGATGGTGGCCAAGGGATTCGTGGTACTCACCCTGTGCCTGGTGGGCGACATCCTCCAGGAACTGCGCATCGCCCCCCTGCCGAGCGGGCTTCCCGCCCTCGGGTTCATCGTGCTGTTCCTGGCATCGGCGCGTTCCCTCAACGACCGTTTCGGACGGGAGGAGGAGGCCTCCCGCACGGATTCCCTCACGGGGCTGAAGAACCGGCGCGGCTTTCTGGAGGCCTGCGACGGGGCCCTGGTGAGGAGCCGACGCACCCGCGAGCCCCTCTCGGTCGTTCTGGCCGACATCGACCACTTCAAGAGCGTGAACGACGCCTTCGGCCACGGGGCGGGCGACGAGATCCTTCGGGGCTTGGCGGCCCTGCTGCGAGGATCGGTGCGGGGACAGGACGTGGTGGCCCGGTGGGGCGGGGAGGAATTTCTCCTCCTCCTTCCCGGCACCGCGGGAGACGGAGCGCTGAAGGTGGCCGAAATGCTCCGCGAGAGGGCGGCCCAATTCGCGTGGGCCCACGGAGAGACGTCCGTCTCGGTGACCCTCTCCTTCGGGGTCGCCGAGCACGAGGCGGGACGGGACATCGAGGAGACCATCTCCCGGGCCGACAAGGCCCTGTATCGCGCCAAGGAAGAAGGCCGCAACCGAGTCGTCGCCGGCTGAGAAGGGGCGGCCTCGGTGGGGGGTTGCGAGAAGCGGGGAGGGCGGGCCCCCCGCCCCCCCACCACCCCAACCCAGCCCCGCCGCTGCCCCGACAGCCCCCGCGAA
>JBFMHB010000027.1:33780-37837 GCA_040752915.1 Acidobacteriota bacterium | reverse complement strand
CGGCGGACGGACTCGGAGGGCGGGAGCGACATGGACACGCAGCGGTCCCAGCGGAGAGGGAGGCGGAGCGGCCGTTGGCCCGCCCCGAGAGGTGATCCATTCGGGCTTGTTTCGACACGATACCCCATGTGGTTGAAGCGCTTTGAGTGATGGAATAGGAGGTTGAGGATGCACAAAACGTTGAGAACGCGGCTCGTGGGGATCGGCCTGGTGGTCGCCCTGCTGGCGCTCGCCGTTCCGGCTCTCGCCCAGAACACGTGGCAAAGGCAGTCCACGGTCATGGGCGTCGCCGGGGCGAACTTCCCCACGCCCCCGATGGCGATCTGGTCCAACCCGGGAGGCGTTGTGGACGTCGGCACCGCCGGAGGCGGGTACCCCGGCGGGAACCTGGGTTACCTGTACGAGTCCACCTTTACCTACGGTGTCAATTTCGATTTTCAAGTGACGCCCCCCGGTCCGGCGGCCGACGACTTTACGGCCGTCACGTGGGACGGAGGCGTCTCCTACGTCGGCAACTGGAACACGGGCCTCTGGGTGTTCAGCGGTGGCTGGACCAACGTGTCCGCCGGCGTGCCCTCGGTGAACCAGCACGTCCAGTGCATCACGTGGGATCCCAACGTGGCCACGGGCACCCTTCCCCACGACGTGTTCTTCGGCACCTGGGGCAGCGGCGCCTACATGTACGAGGGGACCACCTTCACCCAGATCTTCGATCCCCTCTTCGACCTGGTGGACGGCGCCGCCGCCACGCCGGGCATGTACTTCGTCCACGACATCGCCGTGAAGCAGGCCAACTGCCCGGCGACCCCCCGCCTGGTCTTCCTCGCCACGGACGGGGGCGGCCTCCTGCGTGGCACCCAGTCCTGCACCACGGGCGCGTGGACGTGGAGCCAGGTCTACGACACGGATCTCTTCATCTACGACGTGACCTACGACTACGCCACGGATTCGCTCTTCGCGGGCACCAAGCAGCACGGCATCGCCTTCTCCGCGGACGGCGGCGCCACGTGGTCCTCCCTGGCGACCTCTCCGGCCATCACCACGCCGGTGACGGACGTCTTCTTCTCCAGCTACCCGAACTTCGTTTTCGCCTCCACGCTGGGCCAGGGCGTCTACCGCTGGGACAGCGACGCGGGCTCCTTCTACCAGATCAACAACGGCTACGGCGCCGGCGACCTGGTGGACCTGAACGTCCACTGCCTCTACTACGAGGCGACGGACGCCTACCTCTACGCGGGCACCTCCTCCGCGTCGACCCCCACGGCGGGCAACGTGTGGAGCATCAACCTCGAGCCCTTCACGGGGACCTTCACGCCCACGACGCCCCTCGAGGTCGGTGACGCGGTGAACGACTGCGTGGCCGTGACCCTCGCCAACCAGGCCCCGGCCAACTGGACGGCCGCCATCACGGCGGGCTCCCTGCCTCCGGGCATGGCTCCCACGGTGAACAACGTCCCCTATCCCCCGGCCGCCTGCATCGCCGGCGCGCCCACCGAGGACGGCTGCTACGACGCCACCCTCACGGTGTGGGACGCCCTCATCAACCGCACGGATTTCGCCAACGCCGACTACACGGTGAATCCCGGCGTGGCCATCGACGCCCAGCCCAACCCCGCCCAGTACGGCATGCTCGTTTCCTTCACGAGCATCGTGACGGGCGACACGGGCACCGTCACCTACGCCTGGGACTTCGACGTGACCAACGTGTCCCTGCTCTGGCTCCCGGGCACCGACACGAGCACCCAGGCCAACCCGGTGGTGCTCTTCCCCGAGGCCGGCATCTACCAGGTGGACCTCACGGTGACCGATACGGGCGCCGCGGGCGGCTGCACCGTCACCACGACAAAGACCATCCTCGTGGAGGTGGTGGGTAACCTGGTGGTGGACCCCAACGCCACGATCGTGGGCTCGGGCGCCCAGTTCCAGTTCTGGGCCAACGTCTCCGGCGGCCTTTCGAACTGCGCGACGCCCAGCGGCTACACCTTCGCCTGGACCTTTGTGGACGTCCAGACGGGTGCGACGATCACCACGAGCACCCTCGAGAACCCCGTGATCACATTCCCCTACACGGGCACCTTCAAGGGCACGGTCACCGTGACGGACTGCTCGGGCCACACGGCCACGGGCTTCTGCGTTGTGAACTACAACGGCTTCATGTCGGCCACCGTCTCCTCGGTCTGCAACCCCGGCCCCGCGAACCAGCCCATCGCCTTCTACGTGTCCGCCCACAGCATCAGCCCCTCGGCCCTGCCTCCCTACACCGTGACCTTCTCCTGGGGTGACGGCACGCCCGACGTGATCGTGCCCACGATCACCGGCGCCGGCGGCTTCGAGGAGGCCTTCCAGAACCACACCTACGCCGCGGCGGGCACCTACGACGTGCTCATCTCCATCTTCGACGGCGGCTCCAACACGACCCTGGTGCCCTACACCCAGACCATCTATCCGCAGTTCACGGGCATCACGATCACGGCGAACCCCAACCCCGCCTCCGGGTGCGACCTCCACATCGGCGAGACCATCACCTTCACCGTGACGCCCACGGGCGGCATCGCGCCGTACCTCTACTCCATCGACTTCGGCGACGGCTCCACGGCCACCCTCTCTCAGAGCGGGCCGGCGACCTTCAGCCACGCCTACGCCGCGGCCGGCACCTACACGGTGCGCGCCTACGTCACCGACAGCGGCAACTGCGCGGTGACCAACTCGGCCACCTACGGTCCCTTCAACGTGGTGCCCGAGCCCACCGCCGCCGTCACCGTGAACGGCCTGAATTGCAACACGAATGGCTTCGGCGTGGAGATCCCGAACCTCGGCGTGAACCCGCTGGCCGTGGCCCTCGGCGCGACCTACACGGCCTACGCCGGCCACACCGTGAACTACACCTGGACCTACAACAACAACTGGGCCGGCGACGATCCGGACACCTTCAGCGGCTCCGTGGTCTCCCCGGCGCCCATCCCGCCCTTTATCGAGAACTTCTACCTGGGCTCCGAGTCCTACCGGACCTTCACCGCCACCTTCACGCTCACCGACACCGGCTTCTGCGTGAACGACACGGTGCTGACCCGGACCATCACCTTCACGATTTACAACCCGCTGACCGTCAGCGCCCCCTCCTGGGAGCAGGCGTGCGGCTCCATGGCCGTGACCTTCAACGCCTCGGCCAGCGTCTTCGGCGGGATCCCCGGCTACTACTACGTGTGGAACTTCGGTGACGGCACGAGCCACGGTCCCTTCACGAACCCCGGCCCCATCACCCACACCTACGCCGCCCCCGGCGAGTACGACGCCCAGCTGACCGTGACGGACAGCGCGGTGCCGAACTGCACGGGCACGGCCAACACGGCCAACGTCATCTTCCACGTGACGGTGGTTCAGCCCTTCGCCGGCACGGCCTCGGCCTCCCCGACGGTGGGCTGCTCCCCGCTGTGGGTTGACTTCACCTCCAACGTGACCGGCGGCGGCCAGCCCGGCACCAACCTCCAGCTTCGCTGGACGGCGACCGACGGCTGGGACACCGGCTGGGGCGCCTCGGCCACCCCGAGCCACATCTTCACCGCCACCAGCAGCACGGTCTACTCCTGGTACCTGTACGCCCGCTCGGGCATCTACAACCCCTACGAGTGCCTGATCGCCAGCGGCGACATCCACGTGGACGTGGCGGCCTCGAACCTCGTGATCGTGCCCACCTCGACGTCGGATTACATCCCCCTCGACGACACCTTCACGACGACCTGGAACGACGGTAGCGCGCCCATCACGCTGACCTACACCCTGACCCGCATCAAGGACAAGGACGGCAACTTCATCACCCCCGAGGTCACCACCCGGACGGTGACGAACGCCACCTCGCCCTACCAGTTCACCTTCACCTTCGAGAAGACCGGAACCTGGACGGTGGTCTGCAACCTGTCCGACGTCTGCACCGCGTCGCTGGCCAGCAACACCGTGACGGTCCAGGTCCTCGACACGCCGGCCCTCACCGTGACGACCCAGACCCTCATCAACGGCGTCATCGGCACCTCGGGCCTCGCCCCCCTCACCGTGAACTTCT